>NZ_BLIJ01000051.1:0-17689 GCF_009811475.1 Alteromonas sp. KUL150 | reverse complement strand
AAGAGAGCCGCACTCGATTTAGCGGCTTTCTTTCGACACCTAGCGTCAAAATAATACAGAGAGTTCGAGAAACAACACGTTATATAATGCTGTCTGTTTCAAATGCATTTTCATTTGAGCGATTCGCAAGTTTTTTGAGAATTGCGAGTAAGAGTAGGTTTTGAAACTCAGGCTCTTTTAAAAGCGAGAACCCCTCTGTTGAAATAATACTCTCAAAGAGAGAGATAATATTTAATAGCACGAGAAACCAAAATGCTATGTTGCCGTAATTTTTCTTATCCATGATTATTTGCCTTTGTCCATGCTTAAATAAAACTAAAAAAGCAGACCAAAGCCTGCTCAATCAATACTAAGAAATTTCTGGCTCGTTTGCACCATCGTAGAATCCGTTGCCAAATCCTCGACCGAAATCATAAGTCAACTACACCTGCACCTGAGACTGCATCGATTTCGTTAATGTTGAGTTCTTCCATAATAAAGCTCCTTTTTTTCAATTAAAGTAATGTGCAAATGCACTGAGCTAGACTATGGCATCAAAGCAATAATGACGACTGGCCATGGGTTGGGTTTTACGTCGTTTTGTGAATTGAAATTTGTTTTTCTAGGATGGGCAATGAAGGGGCTTGATGGTGCTAAGTGTTTCTCATATTAAATAGCGCACTCTCTAATCGAAGCAATTTCAAAGGCACACTTGTTTAGCATGGATAGAAATTCTGAAATGTAGATAGCTAGAGCGCGTGCGGCTTACTCTAGCTACCCTAAACCCATGTCTCAGGCTAGCTTACCAGCCAACTCGGCGGTTTCTTTCCCCAAATTTTTTAGCTGCTTTATCGTTTTTTCGTCGGTAATTGCACCATCTTCCATAAGCGAATCAACCTTTGCGATAGCTTTTTGATTTGGCAGTACCATAGTACCTAGGTTTTCAAGTAGCATTCTCAGCACCACAAGTACACGCATACCGCCTAAACCACCGGCAGACGCCGCCATAATACCAGCCACTTTACCGCGATAGGCTTGCAATGGTTTTTCTCCTTCCCCCATGCGCGATGCCCAGTCGATGGCATTTTTTAGCAGTGCGGGGTAACTTGAGTTATATTCTGGTGATGCAATGAGAAACCCATCATGGCTCATGAGTAGCTCTTTAAATGCCTGTGCTCTTTCAGGCATACCAAACTCAGCTTCTTCGTCTTCATTAAATATTGGCATTTGATAATCAGCTAAGTCAATTACAGTAACCTCTGCGCCAGACTCTCGTGCACCTTCGGCGGCTACGTTCACAATGGCTTGGTTAAATGAACCTTTACGGGTGCTGCCTGCAAATGCAAGGATCTTTGTCATTAGAATTTCCTGTCTCTTTTTTGCGTTGTTTTTTTAATAATCTACTTTATAAGAATATATCGGCCTATCGGTTTTAACTGGGATACAAAAATGTTTATTAAAACCAACAAGCCAAGTCTTGGTCGTTTGCATTACGTATATAAAAAGGCTGACAAACACTGTCAGCCTCTTCAATATCAATATCTATGTTGTACCGCGAACACTACATTTTTTCGAGTGTTTCAATACCTAGTAGAGCTAATCCCTTCTCTAATGTTTTGGCAACCAAAGCTGACAATGCTAAACGGCTGTCGCGTACCGCTGGCTCAATACCGTCTTTTAACATTGGGCAGGCTTCGTAGAATGTCATGAATGCTGACGCCACATCGTAGAGATAAGTACACAACACGTGAGGGGTCGCCTCGCGCGATACCATGCCAATTACTTCTTCAAACTGCATGAGCAGCACAGCGAGCGCATGCTCTTGTTTCTCAACGATGTTAATATCAACTGGCATTGTTGCCATATCAACGCCCGCTTTTCTGAACAAGCTTTTCACACGAGTATAGGCGTATTGCAGATAAGGCGCTGTATTACCCTCAAAGCTTAGCATTGAGTCCCAATTGAACATGTAGTCGGTTGTGCGGTTCTTAGATAGGTCAGCGTATTTTACTGCGCCAATACCTACCTTCCGTGCAACTTCTTTAAGCTCGTCTTCACTTAAATCGTTGTCACGCTCGGCAATCAGTTTGCCTGCTCGCTCAACCGCTTCATCAAGCAGTTCAACCAATTTAACCGTGCCACCGGTACGGGTTTTAAATGGCTTACCGTCACTGCCTAGCATCATACCAAACGGGCAGTGCTCGTATGTTTGCTCTTCTTTCATGAAGCCTGCTTTGCGGCCTACAATTTCAGTTTGTTTGAAGTGCAGCGCCTGGCGAGCGTCAGTAAGAATAAGCGTACGGTCAGCGTTTAATTTGCCGCTACGATAGCGCATTGCCGCAAGGTCCGTCGTTGCGTACAGGTATCCACCACCGGATTTTTGAACGATGTAAACGGCAGGGTTACCTTCTTTATCGGCAAGCTCAGGAATAAACACAACCTGCGCTCCCTGATCTTCTACCGCGATGCCTTTTGCTTTAAGGTCGCTGATTACGTTGGCCAAGTCGTCGTTATAAGCCGACTCACCCATAATATCTTTGCGGGTAAGGCTTACGTTTAGCTTGTCGTACACTTCTTCTGAGTGAGCAATAGATACATCGATGAACTTTTCCCACAGTGCGAGGCACTGAGCGTCGCCGCCCTGTAGCTTGACAACGTATTCACGGGCGCGGTCGGCAAAGCCTTCTTCCTCGTCAAAGCGAACTTTAGCTTCACGGTAAAAGTCTTCAAGATCAGACAGCGCGGTTTCAGCCACTTCCTCTTGAAGTTTGTCTGAAAGGTGCGCCAGCAACATGCCGAATTGGGTGCCCCAGTCGCCCATGTGATTTTGACGAATTACGTTGTGACCTAAAAACTCTAGTACCTTAACAACGGCATCGCCGATAATAGTAGTACGCAGGTGACCCACGTGCATTTCTTTCGCTAAATTCGGCGATGAATAATCTACTACAATGTTTTGCTCCGGCGACTTTGCAATGCCTAAGCGAGGATCGGTCAACGATAGCTCGCACTGGTTAGACAACCATGCGTCATTTAGATGAACGTTGATAAAACCGGGGCCCGCTACTTCTAATTTGCTGGCAATATCGTCAAGCTTCACTGTCTCAACAATTTTATCTGCGATATCACGTGGCTTTTGTTTTAGCTGTTTCGCCAGTGCCATAGCGCCATTAAACTGGTATTCACCAAACTCTGGTCGAGCACTGCGCGAAACGGGTACTGGCGCATTCTCTACGCCCATCTCTTGCAGAGCTTCAGTGAAACGATTAACTAATAGTGCATGTATATTCATAATGTATATTTCTTTAATTTTCGCGCGTGTTCGTAAATTGGATATCTGGGTAGCGTTCTTGGGCTAGCTGCAAATTCACCATAGTCGGTGCGATATACGTTAAGTTATCGCCCCCATCCAACGCCAGGTTCTGCTCACCTTTGCGGCGGAATTCATCTAGTTTTTTCTCATCACTTGAGTAAACCCAGCGAGCCGTTGAAACGTTAATATGCTCGTATAGCGCATCTACGTTGTATTCGGCTTTTAAACGAGCCACAACTACGTCGAACTGCAGAACACCTACCGCACCAACAATTAAGTCGTTGTTAGCCAGTGGTCTGAATACCTGAACCGCCCCTTCTTCTGAAAGCTGAATAAGGCCTTTAAGCAATTGCTTTTGCTTAAGTGGATCTTTCAAGCGAATACGTTTAAATAGCTCGGGCGCAAAGTTTGGAATACCGGTGAAACGATAGTTATCACCTGACGTGAAAGTGTCACCAATTCGAATAGTACCGTGGTTGTGCAGGCCGATAATGTCGCCAGCATACGCTTCTTCTAGCAGTGAACGATCACCGGCTAAGAAGGTCAATGCATCGGAGATACGCACATCTTTGCCTAAACGGCTGTTACGCATTTTCATGCCTTTTTCATACTTGCCCGACACAATACGACAGAACGCAATACGGTCGCGGTGTTTCGGGTCCATGTTGGCCTGAATCTTAAATACGAATCCGCTGAACTTTCCGTCAGTGCTTTCGATAGTACCTTCTTCTGTCTCGCGGCCTAGTGGCGCTGGCGCCCATTCAACCAAACCATCAAGCATGTGGTCTACGCCAAAGTTACCCAATGCTGTGCCGAAGAATACGGGCGTTAACTGACCTTCACGGAATAGCTCTTGATCAAATTCATTTGATGCGCCGCGCACAAGTTCAAGCTCGTCACGCAAGGTTTCAGCAAGATCGCTACCCACGGCAGTATCGAGTTCAGGATTATCTAACCCCTTAATGATACGAACCTCTTGGATAGTGTGGCCGTGGCCGCTTTGATACAAAATAGTCTCATCGCGATGCAGGTGATATATACCCTTAAAACTCTTACCACAGCCAATTGGCCAAGTAATTGGCGCACACAATATATCAAGCTCGGTCTCCACTTCATCAAGCAGCTCCATGGGATCCCGAATATCACGGTCAAGCTTGTTCATGAAAGTAATGATAGGTGTATCGCGTAAGCGAGTGACTTCCATTAACTTACGAGTTCTGTCTTCTACACCTTTCGCGGCGTCGATTACCATAAGGCACGAGTCAACGGCTGTTAGCGTACGATAGGTATCTTCAGAGAAGTCTTCGTGCCCTGGGGTATCCAGCAGGTTTACCAAGTGGTCGCTGTAAGGAAACTGCATGACCGAGGTAGTTACCGAGATACCACGCTCTTTTTCCATCTCCATCCAGTCAGACTTAGCATGCTGACCTGATTTTTTACCTTTTACAGTACCGGCGGTCTGAAGCGCACGTCCGAACAACAGTACTTTTTCAGTAATGGTGGTTTTACCCGCATCCGGGTGCGATATGATTGCGAACGTACGTCGCCTTTTAATCTCTTCTAGAAGTTTCTTATCTGACATCAATACTTATCTTCGTTATCTATTATCCCTGTAAACCAATAACTTACAGGCGCGTTTTATATCGGATAAGCAATGCTTGTCCGCGCAAATTGTATATTGCGATGAAACGCTTGATACGGCTTGGTAATTAATTGCGCGGATTTTAGCATTTTACTGGGCGTAACAGTAGAGCGAAATTACGTAGCACCTGTCTCATGACGGGTTAAATGAATCGACGGTTTAATTTTAAAGATGTCTTCAAATTCTTATCATTCAATTTAACGAAAACCTTCACGTAGACGCTCAACGAACTTATTAGCCTATTCGTCCCACAACCATTTACTTAGCATGCTAACCAAATAAAATACTTAGCATGCTAAATAAATTAATAAGTATTAAGATGATGTTTTCAGAACCGATGCCGCTTCACTTAATCGCACTGTTTGCACGTACTTCAAGAAGATGTAGAAAAACGGTCACCAAATCTGTAGCCCACCTTGACCTCACTGAATCGAGGTGGCGTGTGATGATTCATATTGCTTTGCTTGGCGAAGGATGTACCCAACAAATGCTAGCGGAAAGTCTTGAAATAGAGATGCCAAGTCTTACTAGAACGATCAAGCAATTAGAAACCGCAGGGTTGATCAAACGCATTGTTGATAAAAACGATAAGCGAAGCCGTTTGCTTTATTTCACACCAATGGGAAAAGGCCGTATGAATGATATAGAAAGCACGCTCGCCGCGCTGCGGGATGAGGTCTATGCAGGTATATCCGACGAGGAGCTAAATATGATGGCTCTATGTATTAACAAAATTGAGCAAAATGCCGTTCGGCTTCTGGAGGCGAATTAGTGAGTGAAAGAACACCCGACCAAGCTTTTGCAAGGTACGTGAAACTAGCGTTAGTAGCTTTTGCTGCCTGTTTTATATATTTTGTAGTTGCCGATATCCGCATACCAATGACACCTCAAGCAAGGGTGTACCATCAGGTTACACAAATATCACCTCAGCTTAATGGCCCAATCATTAAGGTCTTAGTTAGCAACAATCAACACGTTAAAAAAGGGCAAGTATTGTTCGAAATTGACGATACTCCCTACAATATTGCGCTTGAAAAAGCGCAGATTGAATTGGCGAATGTGGCACAAGAAAATGCTCAAATTGACGCCCAGGTGGACGCAATTAAGGCAAGAATAGCAGCCGCGACTGCCATACTCGTAGAGCGCAAAAATGAATACCAACGATTAAACACATTAATAGAAAGCAACGTAGTTTCTCAACAAGACGTGGATAAAGCTAACGCCCAACTTCAAAGCGCCGAGGCAGATTTAAGCGCACTTAAAGCTGAGTTAAACCAGCAGATTGTAGCTAGGGGAGAAAGAGGCGATCGTAACCTCAAATATCAGGAAGCTCGCAACGCGCTAAATCGTGCAGAATTAAACCTGGTATACACCAGAATAAAGGCTCCGCACGAAGGCATTATGGCAAACATGCAGGTGACAAAAGGAACCTATGCCAAACAAAGCGTTCCCCTTGCATCTGTTGTAGATAACAAGCTTGACTTGGTTGCTGACTTTAGAGAAAAGTCGCTAACCAATGTAGAAAAAGGCGTGCGTGCTAAAGTTGTTTTTGATGCGATACCTGGGAAGGTGTTTGCGGCGCAGGTGGAAGATTTCGAGGCTGGCGTTAGTGAAGGCCAACTGTCAGCAAACGGCACGCTAGCCACAGTTGAAAAATCGAATCGATGGGTGCGTGACGCGCAACGCCAGCGCGTTCATATCAGCTTAGATGAAGGTGAAGCGCCATTAAATCGTCTGACCAGTGGTGCCAGGGCGACGGTTCAAATTGTTCCTAATAACCCCATAGAAAGCTTTGTCGCGAATGTTCAAATTCGCTTTATCAGTTTATTGCACTACATCTACTAGAACAGGTTATGAAAACACAACTTAGCGAAAATGATGTTCAACAGATGCTTAGAATTGCCAGCGGCGCGACTCTCGGGTTTACTATATCAAAGGCAATGGACTGGCCGAACCCGATATTTTTTACACTTTACCCCATTCTATTACTAGGGCTGGTAGCCGTTTTAAATGGGCACATAATAAGACAGTTTCTTGCAGCGACCGTATTCCCAGCAATGGTTGTGCTAGTAGTGTATGGTTTGTTTGGAACCCACCCGCTGCTTATTACACCATTAATCGCAGCAACCTTTGCTTTTTTATTTTGGCAAATGAGTAAGGGCACATTATTTTTGTTTGGCGCATTTTCTCTGGTTGGGCTGTCGTTACAGCTGCACTTCGCAAGTTACAGTAACGATGGAATAGACATTTACCCGTTGGTGATTTCAAATATTGGCGCAATTTTACTTGCTTTAGGCATCGCTTTTGCAATGCACCTAATATTCCCCGATAGAGCAACGCGAACACCAACGCCTAAGGTCTCTAAAGATCAGGCGAGCATCCGACACGAAGTCATCTTATGCTCGACAGTGGCTACGTTATCTTTTGCTGTGTTTCAAACCTTCGATTTAGTTGATTCTATTTCGGCGCAAGCAGCGAGCATACTGATTCTGTTCCCTCTTTGCTGGAAAGGGGCCACCTTGAGCGGTTGGCAGCGAGCAATAGGTACCTTGATTGGGTGCAATTTAGCCCTGCTCGCTCAGCTGGTTTTGCTGAATTACAGCGATACGTTATTTTTCGCTAGTTTTAGCCTGTGGATATTGGTCTTTTTTATAAGTCGGCAGCACGTTTTGAACGGTGGTGGCGCGGGGACCGGCTTTGGCGTACTTACCACTTTTGGCATCTTGTACGGACAGTCACTTTCCCCCCAACAAGATATTATATACAGTGCGCTTTATCGGTTCTCGTCTGTTGCGGTAGCCATTGCATTGAGCCTGTGTGTTATTTTTGTTGTACATAGCCTACTGAATAAACATCAATCTACACGGCATCACACGTTTTCTTGACCTTACTTTCAACAGGCTAGACCTGAGTAGTGCTCTATAGATATAAGCTGATAATTATGTGTTTTTGTTTTTATTTATTGGGCGCTTACATTTTTAAACAATGTGCTATATTGATTTTTAAACAAAAAGTAACCAACAGTGCAAGGACGATGAATGCTGCGAATATTATTCGCATGGCTTGTAATAGCATGCTTTTGCCCAACCGCTAACGCAGCTAATTTCAATGATCCTCAGTCTATGTTGTCTTTAGACAGCGATGTCGTTTTTGCAGTAAGCAACTCCGCTGAACTTACAGGCGATGAACAGTGGTTTTATAACGCTGATGTTATAGAAAGGTCGCCTTCACATTATTTACATTTTAAAGTTCGCGTTTACAACCAATTAGATACGCAAGTTCCTGTCTGGTTTTCAATTAGCTTTCCAGCAATAAAACGTTTAACAGTGACTGACGGCACTAAAAGGTGGGTAACGGGCGACAGTTTGCCTTTTAGCTCTCGTCCTGTGAATGCGCCGAACTACCACTTTCCTTCCATATTACCACAGTCAGCCTATACAGAATTTAGCGGCACTATGAAAGGCGAAATATTAAGGTATAGCTTTTCAGTCGCTACACCTGAATATTACAGCAACCTTTATATGAAAACCTTGCAGCGGGATATGGCGTTTTTCGGTGCAATGGGGCTGCTTACTGTACTTTGTACATTGGGCTTCATTGCTAGCCGCAATTTAGTCTTTTTAAGCTTTGCCTCGTTCATTTTTACTATAACCTTTTGGTTTTTGCGCGTCTTCGGTTACGCGTTTGAATTACTTTGGCCTAATACGCCAAATTTGAACGATATTAGCTATGCTGTAAGTATTTACTCTGTTTTGATTACCGCCTTTTGGGTTTTGTTTCAGACACTAGCCAGAGACAACCATGAAGTGTACGGAGCGAAGCCCGTCAAACGGTTCTGCGCGATTTTGCCTTTTATAGGGATATTATTATGGCAAAGCGTAGGGCTTGATTCTGCACTAAAACTTCCTGTAATTCTCTTTTTCCCTTTCTTGTTAATTGCCGGTATCACCATCTTTGTAGAGCACAAGCGAGGCTCTGACAGAGCCAAATGGCTAGCTGCCGCTATGCTTCCAGTAACATTTAGTACCCTAGTCCTTACTATTATTGCACTTTTTGAGGTCGAGCTTTATCTAGAGCCTATCGCCACTTTCATGACTGGACTCGTGATGACCTGTCTGTTTATGGTCGCGCTTACCGCGAACTACATGGTTAAGGTTGCGCAAAGAGAAAGAGACGCACAGAAAGAAGCAGCACAATTAAAAAGTGAACAGACATTTAAACTAGAAGCGCTGGTGAGAGAGCGTACACTAGCGCTCGAACAGACCAACATTGCTTTGGCAGAGTTAGCTTCTAAAGATAGCTTAACGGAATTGCCCAATCGTCGTACGCTGGACCTATTTGTAGATAAAACGTTTGATAAAACCTTACACAATCATGCCGCGCTAGCCATTGCGCTAATCGACTTAGATCACTTCAAAAGTATCAACGATACGTTTGGACACGATGCAGGTGACGAAGTACTAAAAGGCATTGCTAACATTCTTGCGCCGCTTAATGATGAGGGACAAGTAGCAGCGCGCTATGGTGGAGAAGAATTTGCCATTGCAAAGCGTGTCACACAGCCTAATGGTAACCAGTCTAGCGAAGCCGAGGAATTTGCAAAACAATTGGAAATCGTCCACCGTGCCTTTAATCAGTTAGCGATTGCATCGATAGATAACAGGAAACTGGGAGCATGTATAGGTTGGACATTATGTAAAGGCTCCGACGATATTGTCGAAGCCTTTAGGCGAGCTGATAAAGCCCTTTACGTAGCCAAAGATAAAGGAAGAAACTTAATCATTCCGGCTTTATGACACCGCAACCACTGCCTTTCGTTTGTCTTCTTTTGAAAATTGCAGCGCGTTGTTCAAATTATCGAATTCAAACACGTTAGGTATTTCGACAACCAACGTTTGCGCAGCAACTTGCTCAAGTAACGCCTCACCGTCTTTCACCAAACGCTGCCACTGTGACAAATCGCCATAATCATGCAGCGCACCTAGCGCTATCTCATGATAAGAAATAGTGCGAGTGAAAGGCGCATCAACAGGCACTTCAATACGACCTAGAATACTCACCACGTGACCATTAGCTTCAAGAAGCGGTACAAGTGACGCCGCATAGTCTGGCCCGTTCGCGTCGAAAAGCGCGTAAAATGTTTGTCCTTCAGGTTTACCGCGATGGATGGCTGTTACTCCCATTTCAGCAGCTTGCTCTTGCGTAAAGCTTCCTGAGATAACATGTACATTAAAACCAGCCTGAGAAAGCATTTGCGCCAGCAGTTTGTTAACGGCGCCCATACCGCTGACTAACACGTTAGCCCCCTTTCTGACCGGCACTTTACTGAACGCTTGCCAGGCAGTAAGCATCGGACATGGCAAGGCAGCAGCTAGCGCAAAATCAACGCTTTCTGGCACGACCATTACACGGCTAGCATACACTTCACTATGGTCGGCAAAGCTTCCGTTTTCACCCAGACTATGATGGTAAGCCACCCGCTTACCAAGAAGACTGTTATCAACGCCCTCACCTACAGCGACAACAACACCCGCACCGTCCACACCGGGAATATGCCCTTTTTCCCAGTCGCGCGGGTTATCATCGATAAACTTCCAGTCAACTGGGTTAATGCCAATAGCATAGTTGCGCACGATAATACGCCCGGCCTTAGGCTCAGAAAACTCGCGTACCTGCTTTACCAGTGATGCGCCAGCTTGTTCAAATTGCCAAACGTTAGCTTGCATAAAAGCTCCTTAACACAGTGATTTTTCCGATTAGTCCCACGCAGGTGAAAAATCTGGGTTAGCTTGACGGTCGCCACAATCTAGCGCGTCAATCTTTGCAATATCGTCAGCGCCTAGGGTAAGTTCAAGCGCTTTGAAATTGGTTTCCAGATTCTTGCGCTTAGTCGACGATGGAATAGTGACTAAACCATGGGCCAGCTCCCAGGCTACCACTACCTCAGCAGTGCTCACGCCATGCTTATCTGCAATTGCAATGATGGTCTCGTCTTTTAACACTTTACCAACAGCAAACGGCATATATCCTGTCACTGTGATACCGTGTTTCTCACACGCTGCACGCACTTTTTCATTAGTAAGATAAGGGTGTACCTCTACCTGATTCGTGGCAATAACGCCCTCGCCCAAGATATGCACCGCTTCTTCAATTTGTGCCACGGTAAAGTTAGAAATACCAATTTCTTTTGTGAGTCCCAGTTCCTTAACGCGCAGCAATTCTCCTAGGTACTCTTCCATGCTTTCGCCGTTTTCCGGTGACGGCCAATGAATAAGTAGCAGGTCAACATACGACAGTTGAAGCTTTTCCAAACTCTCTTTTACGCTATCCACAAAGCTTGCTTTATTCAGCTTGTCATTCCACACCTTGGTGGTGACGTAAAGGTCTTCACGTGCAACAAGATTGTTTGCAATAGCGTCTTTAATAGCGCGACCTACCGCTTCTTCATTGCCGTATATTTGCGCCGTATCAATATGACGGAAACCCACTTCAAGTGCCATTGTCACGCTGTTATAGGCTTCATCGTCTTTTAAGCGAAACGTGCCTACACCTAGCGAAGGAATTTTAGATTGTGACTGATTTACATTCGGCATGATGCCTCCTTGTTGGTTCCGTTATTTATGAAAGTGAGGTAATACGTTGTCAGCAATGCGCTGCATCGCGTCTTCTACTGGTTGCGTATTACGTCTGAAGTGCAGGCCAATATGATCAACCCCCGCTTCTTTCATTGCATTGAGTTCTTTGATAAGCCCATTTACACCAGTTTCAACCCCGAACCGGTGGCGTTTTATGGGCGCTTCATCGTCTTCAACCAAGTTGAGATGAATAAAACTAACGTAAGGCTTATTGCCCGCGACATTTCGCCATAGTTCTACGCGCTTTGCATGGTCGTTCGGTGTACCTGGATACGCCAACCAACCGTCCATATTTTCTCCAACCCACTGAGGGCTTTGCTGAGCGAGCCCTGCAACGTACAAAGGCGGCGTGGTTGAGCGCGGTAACAGTGACATGCCAGGCTCAAGGGAATTCTCACCGTGCTTTACAATTTCAAGTGACTGCCTGAACTGCTCGCCGCGACTGTCAAAATCGACATCGAACAACGGATACTCGACCGGTCTATCCCCACTGGCTACACCGAGTATAAGGCGGTCGTTACTTAGCTGCTGCACCGTTGCTGCCGCCTTTTTAACAAGCCATGGCTGCCTAAGAGGTAAAACAACAGCGGCTGTGCCTAATAGAATATTGTCTGTGATACCCGCTAAATAGCCCAGGTAAGTGAATGTTTCGAAAACCTGAGCGGCATCACCGAAGCTAGGGTCATAAACCGGTACATCTCGTACCCACGCTGCTTTAAACCCTAGTTTGTCGGCTAATTGAATACGGCTGTGATGCTCGGTCATATCAGGTACTCCGAATGGCGTACCTTTTGTGGCGTCGAAATGCGCCCAGTCGTTATCTAGCGGAAGCTCTACACCTACTGAGAACGTATGTTGTGCAAGCTTATCAAAGGTATTTGTCGTCATTATGACCTCCTTACGCACTCGTTGTATTATTCGCCGTATTCGCAGTACTGAGTGCGCGCTTGTCTAAGTAGCCGCTGTAACGTGTAATAAGTAACGCTGCAACAGAAATAATTGCGCCAATCCATGCGGTATCAGATAACTGCATGCCGTCTACAATTGCACCGCCCAGAATTGAACCCACTGCTATGCCAATGTTAAATGCCGCGATATTTAAACCTGAAGCGACATCAACAGCATTAGGGGTAAACTTCTCTGCTAATTGAACAACGTACACCTGAAGTCCTGGAACATTGCCAAAGGCAAAGGCGCCCCACACTAAAACGGTGATCACTGCGGCAACTTTACTGCCCATGGTAAACGTCAGGGCAAACAAGATGACTGCAAGGGCTGAAAAGATGATAGTTAACGCGCGGATTGGGCCTTTTTTGTCAGCAAGCTTGCCGCCATAAATATTGCCTACCGCGACAGATACACCGTAAACCAGCATAATTAAGCTGATGGCTGAGGGCGCAAACCCCGCCTCTTCCTGCAATATAGGAGCGAGATAGGTGAATGCCGTAAATGTGCCGCCATAGCCCAATATCGTCATTAGATACACTAATACCAGACGAGGCTGAACCAACACCTTCATTTGTTCACTCAAGGTGGCCGGTTTATTTTGTTTAAGGTTGTTCGGTACCAGCAACGCACTGCCTATTAGCGCAAGTGTGCCAAGCGCGGAAACCACAAGGAAGGTTGCTCTCCAACCGAAGTTTTGACCAATCCAGGTACCCAAAGGTACGCCAGTAACCAAGGATACGGTTAAGCCCGTAAACATAATGGCAATAGCACTGGCTTCTTTTTCTTTCGCCACGAGCCCTGTAGCAATAGTTGACCCTATGGAAAAGAACACACCGTGCGCTAGGCCGGTCAAAATGCGAGCTAAAATTAAGCTCTCGTAGCTAGGCGCTTGCCAAGCGAGAATATTACCAGCCACAAATAGCGCCATTAAGCTAAGCAGAACATGCTTTCTATTCCACTTTCCTGTAAGGGCGGTAAGAACCGGTGCGCCAACGGCAACACCAACGGCGTACAAGCTTACAAGTAAGCCTGCGCTCGGTAACGTAACGCCAAGATCAGTAGCAATGGTAGGCACAAGCCCCACTATCACGAACTCTGTTGTGCCAATAGCAAACGCACTTAACGTTAACGCAAATAATGCAATAGGCATTTCAATTATCCTCAAAAAGTAATTAACGAGATGGCTTGATTAACAACGCCACCATTGGCTTCTAGAACGAACAACTACACCGTTTTTTGAAAGCCATTAATAAAGTGCGTACAGTTTGACGATAAATTTATTTGCAAAAAACAGCACTAATGACAAAATACTTTTGCGATATTTGAAAATATAAGGTGTGCGATGCCAGTCTCATCAAAAACTGAAGATTTAGAAGCCTTTCTAACCGTTGTGGATACAGGTAGTTTTTCCAGTGCTGCCAATCTACTCAATCAGCAGGTTGCAAAAGTTAGTAGAGCAGTTACTCGTCTTGAAGATGGCTTAAATGTAACTCTATTGAATCGCACTACCAGACGGCTGGAATTAACAGAAGAAGGTGAGCTTTTCCTGCAATATGCCAGAGACGGGCTAAATATATTAGAAAAAGGTGAAGAAGCATTACGGCTATTAAAGCGGGCTCCTTCTGGAAAACTTCGGGTTGATGCTGCGAGCCCGTTTGTGTTCCACCAGCTAGCGCCATTAGTGGGTGAATTTCGAGAAGCATTTCCTGACATAACACTCGATATTACCAGTCACGATAGTATTATTGACCTGTTGGAACACAAAACCGATATCGCAATACGTATTGGTGATTTAAGCGACTCTAACTTGCACGCTAGACGTTTAGGAAAAAGTAAGCTGCATATTGTGGCGAGCCCACAGTATCTTGAAAAATATCCCATATCTGAAAACGATGATGGAATTAGCACGCTAAACAAACACAAACTGATTGGCTTTAGCGACTCACCAAGTCTAAATAAATGGCCGCTTAAGCAAGATATTAACTTACAGTACAGTCTTCGTGCATCAAGCGGCGAAACTATTCGCCAGCTGTGCTTGGCAGGTCAAGGTATCGCGCTACTTTCTCACTTTATGGTACACAAAGATATCAGCGCGGGCACGCTTGTCGATGTGTTTAGCGACGATATCGTCAGTCCAAACCGCAGAGAGTCGGTACAAGCGGTTTACTATAAAAATAGCGCTGTATCGTCTCGTATCTCTGCGTTTTTAGATTTTATACAGCCTCGACTAACTCTTTAACTTACCGTTATTTCGAGTGGCCTTTACCTAATATCTTTTTAAGTGTGCTTTGAGGAAGGCCATTTACTATTAGCGCGGCTATCATCAATATTGCGCCGGCCATAACCATAGGCAGTAGCGTTTCTTTAAGCAATATCACAGAGCTTACATAGCCCACTATCGGCGTGAGTGTACTAATAAGAACAATTTTATCTGGGGGTAATTTAGGCCCCGCCGCTACCATGAGGCCAAAACCGAGACCCGTTGCCACTGGCCCAATGTACGCCAGTAGCAACCAATCCCTTATATCGTAAGCCCCAAAATTAGGTGTTGGTTCAACTATCAGTGCAATAGCAAGCATGGCGAAACCTGCGATGGTAAACTGCCAAAACACCGCCTCAATAACGCTACCTTTCCACTTGTGAAAAGATACTCGGCGAATAGCGACCGCCCACAATGCAGACGCTAACAACATCCCAAAGAGCGGCAGCCAAGCGCCTGGTTCTCCCGAAGCAAATAAAATCATTGCGCAGCCAATAGTAGAAATACCGGTAAGGATTAATCGTTTAGAAGGCGGGCGTTGCCGATACCATAGGGTGTCAATAAGCAGCATCCAAAGCGGTGTGGTGTAAATAAGAATACTCGCCGTGCCCGCGGGTATAAACTGCAGTGAGACAGTAATAAGCCCCATTGATAGGATAAACTGGAAAAACGCTACAACAAAAACCACCGAGCGATCTTTGCGATTTAATACTGGTAAACGTTTCTTGGTGATAAGTACAAACAGCGCGAGTACGGGAAGGCTTAACAAGAAGCGCAAGCACACCATCCATACAGGCCCGACAATCTCAAGCCCTAATTTCATGCCTGGCCAGTTAAGTCCTAAACACAACACCGCAACCAAAAGCATTTTAATGCCTTTTGATTGCTCTTTTTCCGCCACCGATGATGAAGACATGCGTTTTAAAAAATCCAATTACACGAACTGCGTTAAGAGAAGTTTCTACCGCCCGGTAAGCTGAATGTAGGCGGAGAATTTTGAGGGCGCAAATATAAGTGAATTAGCAAGGGATTAAAACCTTCCTGACCGTGCAAACACGCCAATTTATCGACCAAATGGTCAACTTTTTAAAACCTTGTGGAAACTTTGCTATACGGGTGGTTAATCACTGATAAACACTATGACTTACAGGTACAATGCAACAGACAGCAGCTTCCGCTCCCCTTTTTCTATTTTGCTAACGCTGTCATGTATTTATCTGGCCGAAAAAAGTAAATGCGGTTAAAGAGGTTAAAGATGACTTTCTCTGCCCAAAACTGACCGCCGCGCTTCGGCTTTTTAAGCACCACATTAAACTTAAAGTAACGCCCGCTGCCCATAGGGTCATTATGCTCTAACACGCTATGACCCTCTTTGTAGGTAACCACATTTATAGCAAATCGTTTTGATGAGATTAAAGCCTTGTTGAGCACTTTAGCCATGCTATTTCTACCTTGCTTGATGGTAACGTGTTCTAATTTAAACACGCGCGTATGGTCTGGAAGCGTATGCTGAGTTCAGAAAGTGCTTTGATATACGCGAAACGTATATGCCTAGGAATACAAACACTAGGCCAAGGTGGGGTTTGTCCACTTCATGATTTTAGCGTTTTCTTTTTGTGCGCTGTTTCCATTACTCTTGTCATGCCCGTCATTATCACTTTTTACTGTGTAATAGTTTTTGCGGGTTTCTATATGCTCAAACCCCGAGTTCTCGTAAAGCGCAATAGCAGTATGGTTACTTTCACGCACTTCTAGCCAGATTTCACGCATTGCATTTTTCACCGATGTCTCAATGACAAAATCAACTAAAGCGCGACCTACACCCTTGCCTCTTGCGCCACTGTCTACCGCAATATCCATCAGCGTAGCTTCATCAACGACTTCAAGCATAATGGCATAGCCAACAATCTTGTCATTATCAAAGGCAAACACCCCGTAATAGGGTTTGGTGAAACAGTCTGCGAAGGTACTTAGTTTCCAAGGCGCTACTTGCGAATGCTGGTGAATAACGTGAGCGTGTTCGATGTATTGTTCGAAGTCTTGAGGCGGTACGATTGTTAACTTCATCATCACACTACTGCTCGGTCGCTGATTTGTTCAACGTGCGTCCTACGTCAATGAGTTGTGCCCACAGTTCTCGCTTTTGTGCAGAAGAGAGTTTGAGCGGTGTGGCTGGCAATACAATGGCCGATTCGGTTACTGAAAACCTGCGGCCAATCATTATTTTGTTAACCCATTGTGACGGAATACCCAACTGAACACAGGCTAGCTGCAAGTCTTTTAACCATTGCTGTGACTTCGCTTTCTGTTCGGCACTTAAAGGAATGCCTTCTGGCGATGCTGGCTCTTTCGCTTCACTTGTTTTTATCACAGGCTCTTGTGAATTCACCACGTTACTGTTTGGTGGCATTGTAGCGTGTGGCGAAGAAGCTGCCATTTTGCTTTGCGCTATACTCGCTTCATTTGCACCGTTTTTTTGAGTTCTTTCATCTAACGGCGCGTTATGCGTAGGCGGTTTGGCTGTTACAACGTCTCTGGGCTTAGCTTTCTCTTTTGAACTGCCACCTACGTTTGCTCTCAACTGAGCAAGACGTGACTGCTTTTCTTCCTGAGAAATTGGCGTTGAAAACGGCACATTTGATTGAACATTTTGGTTAAAAGCAGCGTGTGATGCTGAACTGTTCGCTGTACCGTGCACGTTTTGTGAAGCACCGCTTACTTTTGGCTTTGTTTGGTCTTTTTGCTTTGCGTAGGCGTCTTTAGTGATCCATACGGGGATCCCCATTTCTTGTAATACCGCCTGCTGATATGAGGTGAGAGACATTGCGTAAAAGACCTAGAGTGAGTTAATCATCATTTTCATCCAGTTTACTAAAGTTGATGGTGTGATTGAACAACTATCGCTTTCTTTT
>NZ_BLIJ01000050.1:0-166164 GCF_009811475.1 Alteromonas sp. KUL150 | reverse complement strand
AGCGCGCTGTGCATTATACGGATGACATTAAAAAGGTAAAGCCTTTTTATCATCACATACAACTGCATGCTTAATTAACATGCAATGCGCTGTTTTTTCAATCGAATAGTGCTGAGTTTAAGTGATGCGCAACTTTTCATTCAGCCCTCTACCCAAGTTTGAAAAAGGCAATACATAGGGTTTATTAGATAGAAGTCTCCCCTGCTTTCCCTATACATGTTTCGTTGCATTGAGCGCTGCAAACCACAAATCATTCGTGATAGCGACAATCTCGGTATGCAGTTCAAATTTCTCGAGCGCCTTATGTTCATCTATATTCATGATGGCGGCGTAATGCTGCATCAACTCATCACTTTCTTTATTATCGAGTTTATTGATAAGGCAGCAGCTAGCTAAATCGAAGTAGCGATTGCCCATTGCTGCATATTCCCAATCAATAATTGTTACAGTGTTGTCTGCACTTATTAACAGGTGATTAATCAGCAAATCGTTATGGCACAACACATAGTCATCATCGTCTTCTTCGCTCTTTATTGCTTTTTTACGAAACGCCTGCGCCTTTAAATAAAGCTCGCTGCTTATATCGAGCTGTGCAGCATCACTGTAATGGAGCCATCTTGCGGCTAAATTTAATGGCCTAGCGGTTACAGGTAGTGAATGAATACGCGCGAGAGCCTTTGCCAAAGTATATAAAGGAAGTCTATGCGAAGAAAACGTTGCACTTTCACTGTGGCTTTGCCACCGTTCAACCCAGATGGTTTCATCATCGCTTAACCATATGGGCTGTGGCGCTACACCCAATCCGTAAAGCTGTTGCTGCAAAGCAAACTGATGCTGACGTTCCACACCGCTAAAATCATCATCGCCCATCCATTTAACGGCTAAATCGACAGGGGTATCTTCAAGCTTCTGATTATTATTACTTCGATGATTGCCGTTCCTTGAAAGTAATGGGTTAGTCACCGGGTCTTGAACGCGATAAACACGATTTACCGCACCAGCTGGATGTATAGAAATTTTAGCACTGTCGCTAAGGTTAAGCGCCTTTTGCAGCGTGGCGATGATATCCAACTTGTTCACCTTGTTTCTTATATTGCACCAGCCACTGATAATAGCCAAATACCGCAAAGCCCACGTAACCCAAAAATAGGCAAGCTGACAATGCATAACCCACTTGCAGGTATAAATACGCAGAAGCTAAATTGATGAAGAACCAATAAACCCAGTTTTGCAGAATCTTATGTGCCACCATAAATGTGGTTATTACGCTAAGTAAATTAATGCCTGCATCTAATAGTAGGTACTCACTATTAAACTGTGAGCCTGCTACTTCAGACAAAACCCATGCGAGCAGTAACATGCTAGGTACAATGAGAAAATGTACCCAAATCGGCCAGTGACGTACCGGCTTAATATCGCCGTTTTCCGCCCCTTTCGACCACTGATAATAACCGTATCCCGCCATTATCATGTAAAAGAAATTAAGCGCAGACTGAAATGGCAAAGTCACCTGCCAAAATAGCCAAGTGTAAATCGCCGTACTTACAAAAGCACATAGCCAACACCAGCTATTTTGTTTTGCAGCTAACAGTACGTAGGCAATAGCAAGGACAACCGCTACCCACTCTAATAGTGAAGTAGCGGCAATTTGTGAGGTAAACTCAGAAAATAAGTTAGCCATTAAGACGATTTTCTGGATTGCATGGCATCGAAGTTAAGAAACTTGGCCACGAAAATAGCCTGCCCCACTTCTTCATGGGTTCTTTGCATTTCTTCACTAAGTACATTCATTACCACACCATAGTCACCGGTAACCTGCGTGCTGGTTGAACTTGTTGAAACCGTGATCTCACTGTAGCTATTTAACCTATCTATGAAATCTTGAATAGGCGGAATATATTCGTTTACCAGTGGGTACAACGACAACTCAACCATAACTTGCATGCTCGTTTCCTTTTATTTTAAAACGCGTATTTAACAGTGATACCGAACTGACGACCATTACCTATTTGGTAATATGGCTCTTCAAAGGCATATTCATCGCGAGGGTCGTTACTAAAACCACCGAAACCTCGAGTGTAGTACTCGCGGTCAAATGCATTTTGGATCCACAGCGAGGTTTGCCAATCACCGTGTAACACTACGATTTCAGAGTTAACCAGTGTTGTGCTTGGTGCGGTTACATCATGGCCGTCAGAAAAACGGTATTCGCTTTTATAGTCTACGTCTACGCGCCAAAGCACGTCATCTGTAAGTGCGTACTCACTATAAAGGTTTGCCGTCCATTTAGGTGATTGAGCCTGTCGTTGCTCTGATACTTCAGTGCCGTCTGCAAGCGTATACCCTTCAAAGGTAGCGCTTAGGTAACCAACACTTGCATCAAGCTGCCATGCATCACTAGCAATCCAGCTAAGCTCCAGCTCGGCTCCTTTGTTTGTTCCTAAATCAGCATTATCAATAATATCTACGAACCCTGCCGTACCGTCATCACGAGTGATTACGTCAAAATCGCTCACCTGAGTATCTTTTCTATCCATATAGAAAATTGCAGCACGAGCAACAAGGTCAGGCGTTAATAGCGGGCCTTTTACGCCTACTTCATAGTTCCAATTGTACTCTTCGCCGAAGAATCTCTGGTCGTCATTCACGCGGCTGTCGGGGTTAAAGCCTGCACCTTTGTAGCCGCGCGAGATACTGCCGTAATAGAAGTGCTCGCCTTGTGTATACTGAAGCGCTACTTTTCCGCCGACCATGGTGGTATCAAAAGCACGTGTAAGCTGATTATTATCAGCGTAATCAAAATCGTAGTTTTCTACTCTCAAACCCGCTACAAGTGCTAGGTTATCATTCAAACGGCTTTCTGTTTGTGCATAGATAGCAGTGGTTGTTGGTGTATATTCACTGGCAAAGTCACTGTCTAAATACGTGTACTGACGCAGCAACTTTTCTTCTGTGTTTTTATAGAATACACCTAAGGTCCAGTCGGTCATACCATCGAAAAGCGCGGCACTGTCAGACGAGACAAAACGCAACTCACCTGTTTGGGTTTCGACATCGCGGTAGTACGCGTCAAAAGAGGTGTAACCCCACGGATGAAAACCGGTGAATGTCCAATCTTCATCATATCCATAAGCGATGTTATGAGAAGCATGAGTAGCAATAAGAATGAGATCGCCCGCGGCCGTACTCGTTGTTGAGCGCGCACTTACTGCGTGAGTTTGATGTTCGTCAAAACCTGGCTCGTCAGACAGTGTTTTGTTGTCGTTATCAAGCGAGAACGCATCGTAGCCGTTATCAATGTCGTACCAGCGATAAGTAAGCGCAAGTGTGGTTCTCTCGTCGACGCTGCCTTCTACAGCGAAGCGCAATGCGGTTTCATCGATATTATTTGTATCGCTTCTACCTAAAAACGTGTTCTCTACAAAACCATCGCTACGGTCATGAACCAGCGCAACGCGGTATCCCCAATCAGAATTAATATCGTCGCCAGTGGCACCTTCAATACGGTAGCTATCTTTGTTACCAATGCGAGCCTCAACGTAGTCTGGCCCATCGCTGCCTACATTGTTACTGGAAAGTTTAACTGCCCCTGCCAGTGCGCCAGTACCATACAGCGTGGCCTGAGGCCCGCGATAGACTTCTAGCTGATTGGTATCAAAAATAAGGCCCGCTGCGGCAAGACCAGAAAAATCGAATTCATCGACAATAAAGCTCACAGAAGGATTGATTGGTTCGGCAAATTGGCTACGCTCTCCAATACCGCGAATTTGCACAAAGCGGCCACGAGACGCGCCAGCAGCAAAATTAACGTTTGGAATACTGTTTAACACACTGTCGATATGGCTAGGCTGCCTACTGCGAAGACGCGTTTGGTCTAAAATAGTCGCACTGGCGCTTAACTGATCCAGTGTGGTTTGACGAAAATCGCCAGTAACAACGACGCGTTCAATATCGGTTGGCGCGCTATTTGGACTTTTACTTACATTGGTATCTTGCGCATAGGCTGCAACAGAACTCGCAAGTAATGAAAGCGTGAAAAGTGTTTTATACATGGGATCTCTTGTTCTTATTTAAGAAAAAAGATCCGGGTCTAACGGCAGGTGATAAGGCTATATTGTGAACCATCCCTACGCCGGTATTATCCGGATCAGGTTTAAGGGTTCCCACACATGTGGATCTCAGACCGAAAACGGACACCCCTTGGTATTGCGTTAAAGCACTATAAAAATAGGCTTTAACATCTGCGACGGAGTCTACCAGTTCGATACACGCCGTCAAGCAGATAAGACGTTAAGCTAACGTAAGGTTTTTATATATGATATAAGGCGTTGAAAGCTTGCGGCTATTCAGCGTCAATATTCATATTTAGGCGACGTACTTCATCGTCAGTTTGTGCTTTTAAAACTTCCAACGTTTTGCCGTGTGCCGTTGGTTGACGCGTATCTGGGTCAACTTTTACAAAAACGATATCGTCTGCAAAACAAATAGTTTTCTTGGTGGCTTTATTACGAACCAAGCAGCTTACAGTAATAGACGTGCGGCCCACAGCCTTAGTTTCTAGGCCAAATTCTACGATATCCCCCTGCATAGCGGGTGATTCAAAGCTGATTTCACCAATATGCTTAGTTACCAAGCAGTTGGTTTCTAACTGACAAATTGCCCAAATTGCAGCTTCTTCGTCTATCCATTCTAACGCGCGGCCACCGAACAAAGAATTGGCGTAATTAAGGTCGTTTGGCATAACTAGACGCCGAGAAAGAAAGCGCATTCGAATTCCTCATAATAAATCGCTACTATAGCGTTAGATTATACCGAAAAAACTGATTCATGGCGCTAATTCAATTACGCGAATGGCTTCTAGCCCCCTATCGCGAAGACAGCTGCAAAAACGGCTCACAGGCTACTCCCCTGCTTCACCGAAGAATGCTGGTTATTTCAGGAGGTAATGACTTTTGTGAAGCTGCGATATCTAGCCTTAAAAGCTCAACGGATGAGCTATCATCGTTAAGTATTTCGAACCTCACTGGCAACGCATTAAAAGGAAAGATGCGAAAACAAGTGCTTGGCGTCGAGTGTGACATTGCCTTATTGGATTGCCGCGTTTCCTTTAAGCCAGGTGATATTATGGCTGTGGCGGGCATTGTTAAACGTAGTGGCTGCTTAATACTCATTTGCCCAGAATTTAACGCATGGGTCGACAATATAGCGGTGCCTTTCTTATCAGAAGGGTTTACGCTTAACCACAGTCGATATCTTTCTCGCTTCATTGAGAACTTGCGTAAAAACCCATACGTGGGTTTTCATACTGAAACGGAGACTGTTCTTCCCAATGTTTCCATTTACAGCGTAGAACAAGGATCAATTCACAACGAACACGCAAATACCCGTTTTCGCTCTGTTGAGCAAGAAGACGCCTACTATCAGTTGCATCAAGCATACATGCGTAATCATCTTAATGCGCTTATCACAGCACCAAGAGGTAGAGGCAAATCATCCCTTTTAGGCCTATTTATCGATAGCCTTGTAAAAGAAGGTAAGCACATTTTGCTTACCAGCGAACGTTCTGAAAACGTAACAAACGTTTTATCCCGCTTTGCAGAATCTGAAGAAGCAGACAACCTGAACGTAAAATTGTATACGTCGCAAGTGGCAAGTATGGAAACACAACGAGCGGAACAGCAAACTGCGCCAAAAGGTTTGGTTAAGTGGGTGCCGCCCGATAGTGAGTTGCTTTTTGGCAAAGAAAACACGAAATATGACCTCGTTATAGTAGATGAGGCTGCGTCCATGCCACTTCCCGTTATTAACCGAATAATGGCGTATAACCCACAATGGGTGTTAAGCACCACACTTTTAGGCTACGAAGGCTCAGGAAGAGGGTTTATTCATAAACTCATTCCCAACTTACCAAACGAGACTTTACATCTAACGCTGACAACACCTTTACGTTGGTTTGAAAACGATCCTGTTGAGGCCTTTCTTAATAACACCTGCCTGTTTGAAAATGATTGCATGAACGATGCTGGTTGGAACGTAAACTCACAAAATAGCATAGCCTTTCTTACATCACTCAATACCTCTGAGCTAATAACGGCATGCGAATTTGATATTTGCTCTTTTGAGAATGTAGACGAAAACATGCTGCGGCAAATCATGTCTTTGCTTTCACTTGCTCACTACCAGACCACCCCTGACGATTTTATGCGCCTGATGGATAGTCCAGATGTTCTGGTCGTGACTTTTAAAGTTAAAGACCTAGTACTTGCTACAGCAATAATTAACATAGAAGGCGGAGACTGCCTAAGCGATGTTGCTCTTGGTATAGCAGAGGGTAAGCGACGCCCCAAAGGTCATTTAGGAGCGCAACGATTAACACTCCTATCTGCCGACTTTAATGCTGCAACACAGAGCTATTGGCGAATAAACCGCATTGCTGTTCACCCAAAGCTTCAAGATAAAGGTATTGGTAGCCAACTAATCAAAAAAATAGTGAAAAAAGCCCGTAAGCGCACTATTGATGCAATATTAACGTCTTACGGAACGACAAATAAACTTGATGGATTTTGGTCTAACAATGGCTTCTACATCGTTGATTATGGCCGAAAGCCTAATAAAGCCAGTGGTGAAACCAGCGCTTTGGCTGTGCTACCTTTAAACGTTTATACCGATGAACTGGTTGAAAAAGTCGTAGCCCTCAAAGCGAGTTTCATTAGTGCACTTAGTCTGCACGAGCTACCCATTTCTGTTCTTGAAATCTATATAAGTAAGCTAAACCACTTTACCCAGGGAACGCGAACGCTTGATGAAATTTGGCCTATATTGAATAAATTAGCGAGCGAGGCAAAGCGCCGCCCTAAAGCGATTAGTGACAGGCACGAAAACAAACGCAGTAATGACGCTGAATTACTTAATACTGACCTATACGTACTCAATAAGCTTATAAAAATAGTGGATACGAATAGTTACCTAATATCGCTATGCGATGTCTCAGATATGAATATGGCGCTTATTAAAGAGGTGCTAGAAGACAACGGTGTTAAGGTAAATGGGTTGAAAGGATTAACGGCAGCAATTAGGGCTATATTGCGCCCCGCATTCGAGTAACTTTCTTGGGTACTGTTAAGTGAAATACCTTTAGATCCAACATTCGCTGTCGCTATTCTAACAAGTCACTTTCACGACAATTCAGTTTCTAATTTGAAGTAACAAACTAAAATTAAAAGCAAAAAAAAGCCTCCCGAGGGAGGCTTTTATAGCTAATACCGGTTATTAAATATTAATACCACGGTTTTTCGCTTTTTCCTTTATGTAAGGTTCCCACGCTGCCGCATTACGACGTAGCGAGCGGTCTTTTTTGGCTTCTTGAACATGCTTGTACGCAGACCTAAAGTTACCTGCATAGAAATTCGCTTCCATTAATGTGAAGTGAATTTTCTCAGGGTTCTCGGCGCCACGTTCTAAAGCATTTTCCAATGCCTTAATAGCACCCTTGTAGTCTTCCGCTACAAGTAGAAGCGTACCTTGCTTACGATAGTGCTCAGGATCCGAACTCTTAGCTGCAGCTTGTGCATACAAGTTTGCCGCTGTTTTAAAGTTCTTAGCCTGGTGATATGCGTTAGCAATGTTAGCTAGCATATCAGCATCGTTTTTGAGCAAGCCACCTTTCATATGCTTCTCAAGCAATTTAGCCGCCTTGTAAGGCATGCCGTTGCTTTGATACAGCTGTGCAAGCGTTTTGATCTCTGACTCTTTTTCTAGATAGCCTTGCATATAAGCAAGCTCTAGTGTTGAAAGACCTTTATTGTAGTCTTCAACCAAGATATAGAAAAAGCCTAAACGCGACCACCAAGTCTTTTCCTGAGGGAAAGTTCTAACAAGATCTTCCGCCACAGCAACCGTCTCAGGATACATCTTACGCTCGTAGTAAGAAGTCAACTTCAACACATACGGGTTTTTGTTTGGCTCTTCATACAAAGCAATAGCTTTGTCTGCTGGCTCGACCATCTTAGCTAGTTGCTTAGATTCGTAATAAGCCTGAGCTAAACGCGTATAAACATCAGCGTCTTCTTTACAAGTAAAGTCCATCCACGCGTTGTACCACTTTATGGCATCCGTGTACTTCTCTTCCTGCATACTCAAATCACCTAACAATTTAAGTGTTTGAGAATGCTCAAGGTCGTTAAGCACTTTTGGTTCGACTGATTCAACCAAATATCCTAACGCTTTGCCACCTTGACCTTCTTGCGCAGCAAGTAAGTTACCAATAAAACGCTTAACGTAAGCTTTATCGAAATCGTCTGACGGGTCGGCTTCGTAAAGTACATTTAATGCTTCAGTGACTTGGTCTTCATTGTAGAATTCAAACGCCTTCTGAACCTTTTTACCGGTACGCTCACCAACAAGCGTCGTTTTTCCCTTCTCATATCCAGGACAAACAACAGGTGATGTCTGCGCAAGGGCAGCGGGTGCTGAAAGCACCGCACTTGCACCTAGCACTAAAGCAACGGCTGACATTTTGAATGTACGTTTCATCATGATCATTGCTCCAGTTTAAAGTCTAGCTGTACGAACATGCCTGGTTGTTTAACCGGCTTGCCATCAACGATCTTAGGCTTGTATTTCCACTTACGTAGAGCACGACGTGCTTCACGGTCGAAAATACGCTTAGGTTCAGCATCAATAACTTCGATGTCATCTACACCACCAACTTCGTTGATAGTGAAAGACAGTCTTACCCAACCTTCACGGCCGTCACGGGCTGCGTCAGGTGGATATTTCGGGTCGATACGAACGATTGGTGTTGCTTCACCGTCACGTTGCATTGCACCAACACCACCAATGTTTACACCAACACCACCTGTGTCGATAGCTGGAATAGCTAAGCTAAAGCCATCTGCATCAGGTTCCGCTGTTTCCGGCTCAACTTGCTCCATCTTTGGAGGCTGTGGAGGCGGAGGCGGCGGTGGTGGTGGAACACGAGTACGCGTTTGCGTCTGGTCGTCTGGTTCCTGCATTACAATATCGATAACCGGTGCAGGCGGTACCTCGTCTGCTGGTCTAGATGAATTTTCAATCAACTTGGCCATTAGAACGAAAAGGGCAAATGCAACCGCAGCACCTAATACAATAGATACAAGTATACGTAACATCTTATCCCCTTGCCGCTACCGAGACTCGGTTAACGCCAGCGGCTTTAACCTGATCCATAATTTCAACTACTAAACCATGCTTTGCTTTGACATCAGCTTGAATGATTACGTAGTCAGTCGGCTGCTCGGTTAGCAGTCTTTCAATATTCGCTCTTACGCTGTCCGGCGCTACTTCACGCTTGTCTAGCCACACATTTCCGTCTTCAGTTACGGCGATGAAAATGTTTGCATTTTTGTGAAGAATCGCCTGGCTCGCATCTGGCTTGTTGACTTCGATCCCTGCTTCTTTAACGAAAACAGTGGTAACGATAAAGAAGATCAGCATGATAAACACGATGTCCAACATTGGCGTCATGTCGATCTGTGCATCTTCTTCCTCGGTTCTGACTTTTCGAGCCATAATCTCTCTCTCTAATGATGTGGCAGGCTATCAACTAGCCCTTCTCTTGCCAGCTTCACTTTCGCTTCAAGACGTGAACTGATGAACAGCCCAGATAGCGCAGCTACCATTCCCGCCATTGTCGGGATAGTTGCCATAGAGATACCAGCAGCCATTAGACGTGCGTTGCTGGTGCCCTGAGTTGCCATTGTCTCGAAAACACTGATCATTCCGGTTACTGTTCCAAGTAGACCGATTAGTGGACACATTGCAATAATGGTTCTTATAATCAGCATTCTAGCGTTTAGATCGTCTGACGCTTGAGAAATCCACGCGTCACGGATTCTATGCGCATACCATGATGTGGTATCTGCTCGGGCATCCCAATTCGCGATGATGTTTTTCTTCACCTTTGGGAAGACCGAGGTTAAATACCAGTAACGCTCAATCATTAAAACCCACATAAGAAAGAGCGCGGCAGCAACGAAGTAAAGTACGTCACCGCCGGTAGCGATAAAGTCCCTGACCGATTCGAATAATCCAATCAGGTAATTCATATTACGCTTTCTCCGACTCTGAGTGAGCAGCTATGATACCAGCAGTTTGCTCATCAAGAATGTGGATGATTGACTTGCTACGAGAAGCTACGATGCTGTGAGTAAGAATTAGAGGCAGAGCCGCAATAATACCCTGAGCTGTAGTTACAAGAGCCATTGAGATACTTCCTGCCATCATACGAGGGTCACCTGTACCGAACAATGTGATGGTTTGGAATGTCTCGATCATACCTAGTACCGTACCTAGTAGACCCAGTAGTGGAGCAATCGCTGCGAAAATCTTGATAACGTTTATGCCGCTTTCAATTTTCGGAAGTTCACGAAGGATCGCTTCATCAAGTTTAAGCTCAAGATTTTCTGCATCCGCAGTTTTGTTCTCTTGATAAACTTTAAGGATACGACCTAACGGGTTACTTTCTGAAGGATTGTTTACGTTCTTAAGCTGTGAACGCATTTTTCCACCAGTGATGGTCAATGTGATCATTTTGTACAAACCAATCAATAGACCAACAGCAAGCATTAGCGTGATTGTGTAACCTACCGGACCACCAGCGTGGTAGCGCTCAGACATTGTCGCTTTCTGCTTCAATAGGCCAAGAATACCGCCTTGAGATGGGTCAGCGTAGAAAGGCGTAAAACCTGAAGTCGCGTCAATTAGATTTTCCGCAGACGCTACGAAGTGACTGTCTGGTTGACGACCAAGAGGCTGAACAACTTCAGACTCAGCATCATACGCTAAATAACCGTTTTCACCGACAAGGTTAAATGTACCAACACGCAGTACTTCTTGCTGTGATGAACCGCCGTCAAGGTTAACAACTTCTGTAGTGAACTTAACTATTTCACCACCTTCAGTCATTTCTTTCTGAAGCGCAAACCATAGGTCTTCTAGTTCTTTAATGTTTGGAAGACCTTTAGAGTCCTCAGACATTTCTGCTAAGAACTGACCACGACCTGGGTATTGTGCACTTACGATCGACGTAGAGATACGGCCGTAAGCTTCAGAAGATGCTTGACGTACCACACCGAACATTTCACCTAGTGTACCGGTAGCTTGGTCTAGTTCAGCCGCTTTTTCGTTAAGTGTTACTTCGTTGTCTGAGAATTGCTTCTGTAGACGATCACCACGATCTTGCTCGGCTTTAAGATTTGCTTGAGCCTTGCGAAGAAGCGCTTGCTTGTCAGCACGAGCTGATTGGAATTCAGCTTCGCGTTGCTTATCTAGTTTCGCTTCAGAAACACGGTTCTGCTGAACCTGATCTAGAAGGTCTTTCAGGCTCTTTGCTTCCTGAGCCTGCGCTCCGGTTGCCGCAACTGCAACTGTCACAGCGGCTAAAAGAGATTTGAATACTGGTTTCATTAACAATTACTCCGCTGCGCTAATTGGTAGTTTAACAAGAGCCGCAGGAATGGTTCCGTTCGCCATTTTCACTGCGTCAATAGTCGAAGAAAGGTACTCATCACCTAGCTTCTCCCAAGAGCGGCTTTCATTGTTCCAAACCCACGCGTGCGTTTGATCAAGTGAAAGAGCTAGTAACGCTGTACGACCTAGGTTAAAGAAATCAACAGTAACTTCTGTACCTGCATCATCAATAGTGCCTTGGTATGAGTTAATCTTAGTACCGTACTCAACTTCTACTAAGTAGGCTTCTAGCACCTGACGGAACTGTTCAGAAACAGTAACGTTAGAGTTAGCCATAAGGTCACGAAGACGCTCAACGCGTTGTAGACGCTCTTCCAAACGGATAGGACGATCTAGCTTGATGAACTGCTCCAGGCTATCAATCATACGGAACATAAGCGGAACAATGCCCTGCTTAGTTTGTTCGATGCTATCGATTTGACGCTGAAGTGAATCGATACCGCGCTGCTGGTCTGCAACTAGGCTAGCGATATAATCGTTGTAGATTTTAAGGTTTTCTGTCTCATCTACTGTTTGACGATACTCAACGAGTAGTTCTTGAGACTGTTCAAACAACGTGTTGATTTTTTCTTGAGATTTCGCTGCAGCCGCGTGGATTTTCGCTTCTTCTTTATGAAGATCTTCAAGCGTATCTGCAGAGACTGCACTACCTGTTAGTGCGAATGCACCCATAACAGTAGAAGCAATAAGAGTTCTCTTGCTCATTTTGGACATAGTTCCCAACCAAATTTCTTATTTGAATCCTCGCCGATAAGGAAAATATTCGGGCAAGGGGCGTATAAAACTTTCACAATTTTGTTTCAGGAATGTAGCACTGACGTCAATGTTCAGTACTACGAACGTAGTATACTCACATGGAATGTTACGTTTAGTCAAGTAACTCCCTGTTTACACTTTACAGAAACACTGCTATCTGCTGGTTTTACAATCACTTTTCAGCGAAGTAACAACTCAGAGCAATTGTGAACATCCGTATATTCCTTAATCGATAAATGTAAACTTTTACTTATTTCGCTGTCGCTCTAACAGAATACAGTTTATTAAATTGCTTTAAACCAACCTGTTAGCGCGTAACGCGGCTGCTGTGCGAAAGGAGTAACATAGCTCACGCTGTGAATATGTTTAACGTCAAAGAGACTTAATGTATTAAATTCTGGCGCCCAACTTTCAGTGGTCGTACCATCCTCTTCGTAAAATTGTAACAAGCCTCCCCAGTCTGGATGCCATTGTGGTGCCAAATTAACCACATAAGCAAGGCGGCGTTGTTCTCGTTCAACTACATCTTGATGGCGAGTAAGAAATTGGCCTGGTGTATAGCGGGTTGCTTGAACACTTGCTGTACAAATATCATCGAAGCCACTGAGTTCTCTCGCCCATTGAAGTATTGCTTCACTATTAATCCAGTCGTAAAACTTACTCATTTGGGCAATCCGTTCTGTTGACGTTACTAGATGTCGCCCGTACACAAAGCCAATACCTTTAGCCGCATTTGACATTACTTCTGTATTCACTGCTTGTTTTGCTTGGTTATCCATTGCTTTCCAGGCGCTTTGAGAAATTGACTCGTAGCGACCACCGCGTACCAACGCCATCTCAAATGATACGTCGTTAGTTAAGCTCAATAAGAGCTTTTCTGCATGTTCCTGGGTTAGGAAACTCTTTATTCGCACTTTTTTTTCTTTGTCGAAAGCGGCTTTTATATCAGCTTGAGACAACTGACTATTCATACCATCAATCATTGATTTTCCTGTTTTATTTAATCTGTACGCATTTCTTACGAAGCGTTTTTTCTTGTAATAGCGTTGGATTGTACAACACAATTTGATATTAATGACGTCATAGTCTCATAGAAATAAAATCAAGAACAATACAATGGCAAAACCGACTTACAGTCATACCGTAGGTGACAAACCGATATGGTATTCGATAACTTATGCTCAAAAGATGAAGCAACTTCCGTGTTCAAGGGTCTTGAAGCAAGCGCATTCCGTCTTAACGAAGTCGCACGGCCAGATACTGCAGAATATAAACACTGGGCCGTAGGGTTAAGCGAACCACAGATAGCAGGTTTACCCGTTTATCAACGGGCTATGGCACAAATTGCTGAAATAACAGGGAAAAAATATCGAGCTTATCGAGAATTTGTTAATTTGGCACAATATCAAAAGCTACAGTCATTCTCTGGCTTTCAGTTTCAATGGGGTTGGTCCCATGCCATAGGTATGAGGGAAAGAAAACAACGGTACCAGCCTCTGGTTTAATCGCATAATCTTCATCCATAACAACGCCGTTTATATCAGGGCGACCAAAGCATAGCCATCCATTGCCCCCTTGATTAACTTCTTCAGGAACGTCGACATAAAGCACGCCACTCAACCAGCCCTCAGAATGATAATGAGATTTGTGAAAACCCGACCGACGAAGGCTTACAGACCAGCTTCCTATAAAATTTAGATTATCACTTAACCGAGAAAGAAAGGGGTGTTTCTTCTCGGTTTTCAAACTGCCTATAAATTCCTGCGCCCTTTCTTCTAGAACCCTCCTTAACGCTTGCAGTAATTGATGTTTGTTGTCTAACAAATTTTCAAACGTTTGCGAGCCGTTTCTTAAAGATTGCCCAATTGGGTGTCTTTCGTCATTATGTAAGGTAGAAAGATGGTCCTTCAATTCCTGCACAAAGCTATTATTTGCTGCGCTGTCTGTCAGAAGCTTAGTAGCGTGGACAAAGCACTGATAATTGCACAGATTTTTGTATTTGTTACTATTGCCGTTCGCCTTGTACGCTGTAGAAAGCAGTGTCCAGTATCCTTGATTGAGGGGCGCAATACGACAAACCTTTTCAAATACTACAATTGCTTCTTTATATTTTCTTAAGCTTAATAGCGCGTATCCTTTTTCAACGAGAAGTGCGACGTTGTCGCCTTGTGTCTCTTTCAATTTGCTTTCACTTAACGTTAGTGCAGCTTCAAATTCGCCTAAATCTCTAAGGGCACTACTTAAATGAGCAGTTGCAGCAATGCTAATACTCTTATCTGTATGGCCTACTAACTTTTCTAGCCAATAACGCGCTTTTGATGGTTCGCCAATACGTAACATCAACTCACAATATACGAGTACAAGATCCGCATTTTCGCCTGACAATTGTTCTTCGAAAAAAGCGAATGGCGAAGAAACGTTCTTTATCCATGCAAAATGGGCATATTCTTTGTTCAATTCGCTATTGGTGGGGAAACGCGACAGCCCTTTTTGGTACACCGCTAAAGATGAATCAGTATCACCATTGAGCCCTATAACCGCAGCTAAGTTCTGATAAATTAGTGGTGTATCGGCCTTGGCTTGAACAGCATGTGTTAACGCGAGTTCGTAATTGCGAATTGCTTCAACGAGCTTTCCCTGCCCCCGCTTCAGGTTACCTAAATTATTCAAAGCTGTAACATTGCGATTATCAATATTAAGCGCTGAAACCAAATGGGCTTCAGCAATTGCTATGTTGCCTAGTTCAACCTGAATAGCGGCTAGTAAGATAAGTAATGAAACGTGATTCGAACGAGCCTCTACTAGTTGCTCTCCTAATTGCAAGGCCTCACGGTATTTCTTTTCAGCATAAAGAGATCTTGTAAGATTATATTTATAATCGAAAGACCCCGCATTTATGCTGCTTGCCTTTCTAAAAAGCTGTGAAGCCTTTACTGCATTTCCACTCTCTAGAAGAAAGTTTCCATAACTATTCATCAGATCAGTCGATGAAGGAAACTTTTTCAACCCTTTTTCAAAAACTTTTCCCGCTTTTTTGTGCTCTGCCAGTTTACGTAAGGACCCTCCGTATAATTGAACGACAACAGGGTCTACATTAACAAGCGCAGGCGATGCCTCTATAGCGTCAACAACGTTTGAAAAGTTGCCTTGCCTAAATGCATTAATAAGCTGGGGAATAATAATATTTGGCTGGCCATGCATAATATTAGTAAAACCTCTTGTCCAACACTGCAAGCGCACCAAAATGTGCGGACCAATTAGCATATTCGCGCATCAGCATTTGTATGTCTTGCTTTTCTACTTCGGTTAAATGAGGGTTCCAGATATCGATAATCAATACCGCTCGTGCTGCGTCAGCTGGATTTTCTGCACTATGTACAAAACTATCGTCAAATAGTAAAGCTTCTGTTTTGGCACTCCACGTTCTTTTCTCACCGGCGACATCTAAATAAGCGTTGTCGTTAACAACAAGTGGGATATGAAGTGTCCACTTTATATTCGATATACCGTAATGTGGAGGAATATAGGCTTTTGGCTTTAATACCGATATGACGACTTCAGGTGCGTGGGTCGGACAGTGTGCTAACAGAGGCGAATTAAACAAGGATATGACATCATGCGGCAGACGTTTAGCGTGCTCTGTAACGTGCCCTCCTTTCATCAAATGCATGGAAGACCAATTTTCACTCAGTTTTTTCCAATCATCTGACTTTGGCACCTCTCCTATCTCATGAACATAGTTGTCATTTGCATATTTTATACAAGAGAGAAAAGCTTCCTTAGATGTAGAGAGCTTATTAACCAAGTCTTGAAGCCCTTCTACCTCGCTAGTTTCAGAAAATGGCGACGAGGGCAAATCAGGTATAAAAAGGAAACTTGGTTTTTGTGCTTCGTGTTGATAAACCTTTCTTTCAACGCCACACAACATATTCACCGCCTGCTTTATTCTGGACGTGCTCCCTATGTGATGGCAAGCATTGTACAGTGCCCTACGAGACAAGTTAGCAGCATTATGAATATGTGTGGCCCTGAACTTTGTAAGAGGCTCTTCATCTTTTGGAGATAAAAATTCGGGGTATTGCTTGAACACAGACGCGTAGGCCGAGAGTGCTGAATCATACTCTGCTTTCTCAACCATTGTCGCAATGCTTTCAATTAATTGAGTAATGTGATTATTATTGTTATTCATATAACAATGGGAAGTGTTTCGCTTCCCATACTAGCCTTACAAAGTTTTGAATTACTGGTCGCCACCACCAGTTTCATTTCGCCCCTGCATACGAGTCCAGGCTTCACGACCTGCTTCACGCATTTGCTCGCGTTCTTCTACTGAGTAACAAACCCGTTGCATGCGGTTTGAACCAATCTTTTTCTCAATTTTGCAGACCATGCCGTCGTCTTCAGCATTGGCATCAGCTTTCGCATACTGAGAACTTTGATTACTGGTTGAACCACATGCACCTAGTGTTAAAGCAAGGCTTGATGCAAGAATTATTTTTGCTACTTTTTTCATCCGTGTTATCCCTTAGTATAAGTACCGTAAACTACGTTACCATAAATGGTTGTACATTCTCTAATCCATTTTGTAACTAACCATTTATTTTCTGAAATAGATGGCGCACCAGCATGATAGCTATTTAACAATAGCTCACCATGCTCGTCCGTGTTAGAAAAAACAACCATATTTCCGATTGTTGGCGCTATGCTAATATCTAGTTTTGGAAAAAGGGTTTCTCCACCCTCTTTGACCGTGTTTAAATAAATAAGCGCAGTCTGTATGCGCTGTTTGCCATCTTTAAACATTAGCGCATCGTTTTTTTCGTTTAATCCGTCATAGTGGGATTTGTACTGCTGGCCCGGCTCATATCTCAACAAATTCAATGCTTCACCATTACACCTTGGTGTGTTCGTTACCTGTGATATTACTTTGTCTAGCTTGCGGGTAATCCAGTCGCAATGGTTAGGTGCTATTATCGCTACATAACTTGTTCTGACACTATCAACCCTACCCTCTCCCGTTAAAGGATCTACAACCATTGAAGGTTGCAGCAGCGCGCTAAACTTCGTGATCAAATAGTGACATTCGTATTCAGATAGTATGCCTTCGTACACTTCAATAGGCAGGGATTTATCTAGCACTTTAGAAGGTTTATATTCTCTATTCAGTGATACGGATATTTGTTCAATGGCTTCTTGTCGAACGCCTGCGTCAATAATATCTTCTGTAGATGAAACCAAATTAAGCTGTTTACTGATATTAGGTGCTAGGCAAGATACCTTGTCTGCAATGTAGGAAAAAGTTGCGCTTTTTACCGATAGATAGGATAACGCGACTAAGTAAGCCTCAATTACACCTTTATTGCCAAGTGTAACTAGCGTCTTGGCAACTACACTAGTACTCGTTATTACGCCACCAAAATAGCCAATTTGCAATTTGTGGAACTGAACCACGGGGTTGTCTGCACACGCTATACCATTTAAGAACTCAACCGATTCTGCTGGGTTCTCCCCTGACTTAAAATAGGCATAATCTAAAGCCGCATTGAGATCTCCCAAGCTACCTGCTTGCTTTAGCCAATGCATCGCCTCATCGGTATTACCCGACGAATGGGCTTCATTAGCATACTTGATGCACTGTTCTATATTCATTTCCTGCTGTCCACACAACAAAAAAGCCTCCGAAGAGGCTTTTTCTTAGTTCATTCTACACTTCTATTAGAAGGTCACGTTTACGCGTGAATAGAAGAATTGTCCAGGGATTTCATACATAGACGGATCGAAGCTGTTAGCAAACGTCGAGTAAGAAACTTCTGGATCGGTGTCGAACAAGTTGTTCACACCTAAAGTAATGCGAAGGTTATCATTAACTGCATAGCCTAACGATACATCGTGATAAGCCATTGCTTCTAGCTCGTTGAAGCTATCGCCTTCTTCTGCAGCTGGATCAACCGGATCACTACATAGCTGCTGATCAAGTGCACCGCCGTCGATTTGACATAGCTCAGTCGTGTTACCGATGTAACGCACTAACCAGTTAGCTGTCCAATCGTCGTAGTTCCAAGTAAGTGCTAAGTTAGTACGTAGACGTGGAACAACGTCACGGTCACCCGCTTGACCTGCATCGTTAAAGGTCTCTGAAGTACCGCTTACTGGGTCAACAACAATTAATGAACGCTCATCAATGTATGTACCATCCCAGTTTATACGGAAATCACCGTATTCAGTCTCGAAGTTGTACGCTACGTTGTAATCGAAACCAGAAGTCGTTTGACCACCCAGGTTGATTTGACCGTTGAATAGGTCAACAACGTTACCGCCGGCACCACGAGTGATTAGTGAGCAAAGTGTTTCACCTGTCTCAGCACACGCGTTAAGGATGGTTTGCGCACCCACTGAAGATACAGCCTGGTCAACTTCGATATCGAACACGTCGAACGTGATTGACAAGCCTTCAATTTGCGCAGGTGAGTAAACGAAACCATAAGTAAAGCTTTCAGCTTCTTCTGCCTGTAAGTTTGCGTTACCACCAACGGTGATGCGAATCTGTGAGTTAGGCTGAACATAACTTGCTGGAATACCCGCACAACCAGGAAGGTTAGGGTTACCCGCTGCACCGCCGTTACATGGATCCGTTAGCGGTGGGAATGCGTCGCTGTTACCGCTAAACAACTCGTCGATAGAAGGTGCACGGAACGCTTCAGACCATGTACCACGTACAAGTAGGTCTTCGTTTATACGCCACTTCAAACCAACTTTAGAGTTAGTTGTATCGCCGAAGTTGCTGTAGTCAGAATAACGAGTAGCAAGTTCTAGGTCTAGTTGCTCTACACCAGGCATATCTGAAAGTAGCGGAACTGCAAGCTCGAGGTAAGCTTCTTCAACACTGAACGAACCTGAGGTAGGTAAACGCGCGTTACCAGAAGTGATACCTGCAGCAATGATTGCATCAGGCTGGTCGTAACCTGACTGCCAGCGCTTCTCGTAACCCGCAGCGAATGCTAAGTATCCTGCTGGAAGTTCAAATACTTCACCGGAGATGTTTGCAGAGTAGCTCTCAAGCGATGAGTTAAGCTCGTCTTGCGCAGTAAAAGTAATGTAATCAAGCATTTCTTGCGTGATTGTACCTTCACCGATTACTTCAGGTGCACCGCCAAATAAGTTCAGTGGAACGCACTCTCCAGTACAATTTGCAGGATCACCAAGTGCGCTTCTCACTCGGTCCATGTTAAGTAGACCTTCAGTTGACGTGTTCTGCGTAATGTCTGCGTAAGTGTAGTTAACATCCCAGAAGAATTCACGGTCAGCAAATTCAAATACACCGTCAAAACCACCGTTGAACTGGAACTGGTCAACGTTTTGCCTGAAGCTACGGAAACCCGCTTCCATCATACGACGGCCGAATAAGAACATTTCACGAGATGTAGGATCTGACGCGAGGATAGTTGGATCCGTCGTTACTGTCACACCGTATGGATTGAACGGATGATTAGCAGCTAATGTAGCATCTTCAGCAAACGCGGTACCCAAAAACAGTGGCGTAGGCGCAAGAGCCTGCTCTGATTTACGATTGCCGTAGAAGCCCGTTACGTTAACAGATACGTTATCTGTAAGCTCATAACGTGCCTGAGTGTAGATATTTGTACGTTCTTGCGGCGTAGATAGATAGTTAAACGGTGCAAAGTTGAAGCGACTTGTAGGCTCAACCCATGGCTCTAGGCCGCCATTGCCGTCACCCTGCTGGCTGAACGCATTGTCATCTTGGTCAAACGTAAAGAAACGACCTTGAGGAGGAGCAGATGAACCACCAAAACCTGCAGGAGTACCAAAGGTAGGCACTGAAGAGATTTCACGGTCGCCCGCTAGTGTTGGCTCTTCTTCAACGTAAGAGATGTTGAAGTAAACGTTACCTTTGTCGTTAGCTGTACCGAAACCAATGTCCCACTGCTCTTTATTACCGTCGCCTTCATCCCACTGACCAATGTAGCCAGATGCTTGAACGCCTTCGAAATCTTGACGAGTAATAATGTTTACAACACCCGCAATCGCATCAGAACCGTATACCGCTGAAGCACCGTCTTTCAGTACTTCGATACGCTCAATGATTGCAGCTGGAATGTTGTTAAGGTCAACAGAACCGCCAATACCTGGGGCCCAACGCTTGCCGTTAACAAGAACTAGTGTACGGTTTGAACCAATACCACGGATGTTAATAGTAGTTGTACCATTACCGCCGTTGTTATTGTTGGTGTTGATAGCAGAACCTGCAGAAGGAATTGCTTGAAGAACGTCACCGATTGACGTAACACCAAATTTTTCTATGTCAACACGTGACATTACTGTAACTGGGTTTGCACCTTCAATGTCGGTACGACGGATACGAGAACCCGTTACTTCGATTTTTTCTACTGCGTCCGCTGCTTCTTCGGTTTCCTGTGCGTTAACTGCGCCTGTGAAGCCGATAGTTGATGCTGCACCGAATGCGCACGCTAACTTCACTGACTTAGCCAGCTTAGAGTTTGTAAACATGTATTGTCTCCCTGGACCACTAAAACTCTTAGTGTGTGTTTCTTAAATCGTTTATATAACGAATTATTATTAGTAAGGTCAAAGCCTCACTTTGATAATAACCACATCCTAAGCGAGCGGTCAACTGGGATCAGACGGGTGTTCCGTAAAAGTTCAATTTTTTTTTGTCTTTTCGCCTTTTTCCGTAAATATTAACTTACATTTAACATTTGCAGTGCAAAAAACGAACTGACAGTTTAATTTTTGTATTCCAATTAATGGGGGCAAGGGATACAACTAAAGTATCACCTCACCCCTGCCCTAAATGTTGATTAAGTCTGCTCTCTAGAACGAGTAGTTCACGCTGAAACGAACATATCTAGGAGTTTGCCACGCAGTTGGCAGACCGTAATTCGGGTTCACGTCAGGATTTGTTGGATCAGCTGAACCCTCATCATCATATATTTCATTAACTTCTGTAACGCGGTCGTTGTTAAGAAGGTTGAAAATATCCGCTCTAACAACCAGCTTCTGCTCTTCACCTATATCGATATTGTAGGAAGCAGAAACGTCGATAGAGTAATAGCTGCTAGTACGGCCACGAGAACCACGCGGTGCTGGCTCACCACCTGCGAAGAATGACTCTGAATCATAAGCTTGAGCAAAAATATCTGTTGGGTGGTAACCAAACGCATTGATTGGACGACCGGTCCAGAAATGAAGGTTGGCACCAAGGGTTAGGTCTTCAGTTACAGCATAAGCGCCCTACAACTTCACTTGGTGACGTCTGTCGTTTGGTAAATCACCGTAAAATATGCCATTCGTTCTTTTATCACTGCAGATAAAAGCCCAATTGCTTTCTTACAGTCTCTGGCAAGTCAGGCAACGCACTTTTAGGTAGTAGAAAAGTCGCCATGTTAAAGAAGTCTAAATAGATGCGGTTTGATTCAGTCGTTTTCTTGAGATAATGATGTCCAGAAGAGCCTCCTGTGCCAATTTTAGTGCCCAGCATTCGCTGAACCATCATCGCGTGGCGATAGCGCCAGATAGTGAGTTGTTCGTCGATTTCAGTCAGAGCAGTGATGAGCTGAAAAGGAAGATTAAAAATGGGTTCTTCTGAGTACTGCTTGATAAATAGCGCCGAAAGCAATGCTTTATGACTTAAACGAAATTTATCTTCGCCCCTCAGTTTTTCAAATTTAGCGTCGTCAAACAGAGCATCGAAGTTCTCCTTAGTCGCTTTCAAATCTTTTAACTCTTGGCGCATCTCTGTCTCAGATAACATGTCGTTGGTTGAAATGGTATGATGATCATCATTTAACATTTCGTCTGTCGCATTTTTATAATATTGCCAGAAGTCGAACCCCTCGGTTTTTAAAAGTGGCATTCTCGACAGCCATTTATCTACTAGCTCAAACAAACTAGGCTTACTTTCAAGGTTTTCGAGTAGTGCCCTATCTTTGTCTGTAAGGCGGTTATAGAAGCTTTGTTTATCGAAGTCGATTCTAAAGTCTCGTTTTAAGCCGAGCGAAATCTCTAAACGTTTAAACTGGATACTTTGGAACCCAGATGCAGGGACAAGGTAATCTCGAAACGACAGAAACTGCTGCGGTGTCATGGTTTCCATGATGGCAATTTGATCGTTCATTAGTTTTTGAATTTGTATGACTCTATGTAGTCTATGCACAACCAAGGTCAACTGCTGATCTTTCACCGTTTCTTGATTGAAGGTATCAATAACCGCATTGAGCTCGTGAAGTACCTGTTTGAACCATAGTTCATAAACTTGATGGACGATAATGAACAACATCTCCTCGTGCGCCGCATTGCCGTATTTTTCACTTTGGAGGTCTTGCGCCCCCAGTATTTTATCTAACTGGAGGTAGTCGCCGTAGTAGCAGGGCTCTATATTCTTTTTCATGTCGTTCTCGCCTTTTTGCGCTTATTTAAGTCTCGCTGAGTGGGTGATTATCTATGCGGACTGGTAGTAATTCTATTATCGTCACCTCGACATCCACAGAATACAAGCTATACATTATAAGGACATACATCCAAATGCTGTGTTATACCACTGTGTGCGTATAAAAATGTGTCCATAGCTAAAAATGGATGCTGCATCTGATAAAAATTACTGTAGCTTAGGTCAAAACGACAACATTAGAGCGCTGTCAGATTTATATGGGGAAGAATCATGAAGCTAGATGACGACATTCATAATTATTATGAGCACCTGGTATTAGAACGAATTACCAAGTTAGGATTGGATACAACCAAAAGCCCTGACTACCTAGCCGACTTGTGTTGTTTGGCATTAAATCAAGTCCCACCTCGTTATATTCGATATGAGGTAGATATGGCTTTTTATTTACCGCAAAGCGAGCGTAATCAAATGGAAATGAACGTGGAGCACGCCATTAGTAAAGCACTGAAATACTTGGATGAAACAGAGAAGAATAAGAAAAGCGAAAGAACTTAAGAATAGAGGATTTTGGGTGGCAGGCCTCCAGCCACATCCCGGCACATGAGTCGTCTGCTGCGGCTGCTCCCTTCCAGGCCTGACCGAGTTCACAGAGTATCATTGCGGGAGGACCAAAAGCCCACCATAGAAAATCGCATTCAGTGCAGAGCCATTCGCCCCTGCTTGAGTGCGGGGCGCATTATGACTACTTGGCCGAGAGTTTTCAACCCTTTATAGTAAATCTCTCTTCTGCAATGACATTTGCAACGCGGTTGGTTGCTGCGCCGTCCTGCTCTGCACGCTCATAAATTTCTTTGAGCGTATCGCCAATTTGCTCTATGTGTGCGCGCAACGCTTCATTGGAACTTGATTCCATTCGCTGATGGAAAATATCAATAACACCACCTGCATTAATCACATAGTCAGGCGCGTACAGAATTCCACGCTGCTGAAGTAGCTCTCCCATGTCTTCACGGGCAAGTTGGTTATTCGCAGCGCCGGCAATGACTTTTGCCTTTATTGCCGGTAAGGTCTGGTCGTTGATAGCTGCTCCCAATGCACAAGGTGCGAGTACATCAACATCTAAGCTTAATATTTCTTCCGGTGCCACAGCTGTCGCACCAAACTCAGCAACTGCTTTCTCCACACCTTCTGGGTAAATGTCAGCAACGTAGAGTTTAGCCCCGTGTTCGTGCAGATGTTTCGCCAAACGATAGCCCACATGGCCCATACCTTGAATAGCAACGCTCACACCATCCAAGCTTCGCTTCAAACCATATTCTACCGTCGCTTTTAACCCTACAAACACCCCGTAAGCAGTTGAGGGCGCAGGGTTGCCATCAGGCACTTCGCCTGAGTAATGATATTTTGCATTAACGCCAGCGATATAATCAGATTCAGTCGCCATTGTCTGTAAATCAGTTACCGATATACCTGAATCTTCCGCGGTGAAGTATTTGCCCCCAAGAGACTCTACAAACTTACCCATCGCCTTCATCATTTCAGGCGTTTTTGCTTTTCTCGGATCACCGATAATTACAGATTTACCACCACCAAGCGCAAGGTTAGCCATTGCCGCTTTATAGGTCATGCCTTTAGATAATCTCAACACATCAGTTAAAGCCTCACTACTATTTACGTAGGGCCACATGCGACAACCACCGAGTGCTGGTCCCAAATTGGTGTTGTGCACAGCAATAATGGCACTTAAGCCCGCTTTTTCATCGTGATAGAACGCAACATGTTCGTGTTTATCGAACTCTGGGTGATCAAAAACTGACATATATTCCCTATTAAAACCGTGATGAGTTGAAACCTACCCAATATGATGCTGTCACGAAAAGTACACGCATCCAGATTGGGCTGATATGAGAGTGTGATGATATTTTGCGTTACACTTACCGGCCACGCGAGGATCATCAATATTTGCAAAGTGTATCCGATAATTCAGAGGACAGGCCTTGCAAAGTTTGTTAATGAAATTTACAAACTGAAACGCAATAGAATTGAATACAATTTTTCTAGGATGGCTATCCTAGATTTTTTTTTGATATATAATAAACATCATAAAAATGACGGAAACAGTGTTAATGAAATTGGATAAATTTGACCGTGAGATTTTGCGCGTTCTTCAACAAGACGCCACGGTGTCAATGGCTGACTTGAGCCAACGTGTAGGCTTGTCTCATACTCCATGTTGGAGGCGGGTAAAACGAATGGAAGCTGATGGCATTATTCTTGGTAAAGTCACTCTTCTTAACAGTAAAAAGCTTAACTTGGGTGTGTCGGTTTTTATTTATGTGACGCTCAAAAACCACGACGGTGACTCGTTAACCGATTTTGAAAATGCCGTGCAGAACATCGACGAAATAGTGGAGTGTCATACCACAAGCGGCGAAAAAGATTACTTATTGAAAGTCATCGTGGAGAGTATTGAAGAATACGAGTTTTTACTGAAGACGAAATTGACACATCTTCCTTTGGTAGACCATATAAGCTCTACGTTTGCACTGAAGCAAGTTAAGAATACGACTGAACTACCAATAAAACGCCAGTAATCAAAATTATAGGGTCAGAGTACATTACTACTCTGACTCAACTATTTAAATCGCGTCGATTTGACTCTCGGGCTTAGCCAATTCAAATTCACTCAACTCGTTACAGTTTTTTGCTATTTTGCTGATCAGCGGATAGCGACTCATATCTACATTAAACCGCTGCGCATTGTAAACTTGCGGTACTAAACAAATATCAGCAAGCGTCACATCAAAATCAAAGCAATACTTACCAGCTTGGGTTTGAAGTCGTTTTTCAATTCCGTCAAAACCCAGTGTTATCCAATGGGCCGCCCATCTTTCAGCATCCTCTTGTGTTGCTTCAAAGTTTCCTTTTAAAGCGTTTAATACGCGAAGGTTTCCTATTGGCTGAATGTCACAGGCTATATCTTGCGCCAGCGCTCTTACCCTTGCTCTTTCTGTGCGGTGCTCTGGAATAAGTTGATAATCGCTTTCATATCTTTCATCAAGATATTCAATAATCGATAGAGACTGATTCAGAATGATATCTTCATCTTCGTCAACGAAGGTAGGTACCAAGTGTGCGGGATTAAGACGGCTGTATTCGCTGCTATGCTGCTCGCCGCCGTTATTTACAAGATGTATCGGCACGTATTCATACTCGACGCCTTTTAAGTTAAGCGCAATGCGAACTCGATAAGACGCAGTTGAGCGCCAGTAGCCGTAAAGTTTAATACTCATGAAATAACAACACCTGTCATTGATTACACGTTAATTACAGTGCTTTAAACAATGTTACGTTTGCCTGATAAACGACTCCATTGCCTAAGCATAATCTGTCAAATCGCCGAGAAATAGCGATAGACCAGCAGTATTGAAAAAGCCTTTTGGAAACTGCCCCAGCTAAAAATATAGACTTGCCAATGCTGAGGTAGTTTCCACATGTAAAACTAACTAAGCGGTTTTACCTGCTGTTCGATAGCACCAAAAACCGAGTTTCCTTCTTTATCCAGCATTTCTATACGAATGCGATCGCCAAATTGCATGAACGGTGTAGATGGCTTTCCGTCTCTGATTGTTTCAATCATGCGTACTTCAGCTATGCAGGAATATCCCACACCGCCTTCAGCAATCGCTGAGCCATGGTCAGTGCCTTGTTTATTCGACACGGTACCTGAACCAATTATAGCTCCCGCACCTAAATTCCTACTCTTAGCTGCATGTGCTACAAGTTGACCAAAATCAAAAGTCATATCTTGCCCAGCTTCAGGCTTTCCAAACAATTCACCGTTATAGGTGGAACGTAAAGGCAAATGTACTTTGCTCTCTTTCCATGCATCGCCTAGTTCATCTGGTGTTACAGCAACAGGTGAAAAGCTCGATGCGGGTTTAGACTGAAAGAAACCAAAACCCTTTGCTAATTCGCCAGGAATCAACCCTCTAAGCGACACGTCATTGACTAACATAATTAGTCGAATTTGTTCTGAAGCCTGCTCAGGTGTGCAAGCCATCGGCACGTCGTCAGTGACCACCGCAACTTCACCTTCAAAGTCAATTCCCCAATCATCGCTAGGTAAAATAATGTCGTCTTTTGGTCCAATAAAATCATCTGAACCACCCTGATACATTAGCGGGTCAGTCCAGAAGCTTTCGGGCATTTCTGCATTGCGCGCCTTTCTTACTAGCTCTACGTGGTTAACATACGCGCTTCCGTCTGCCCACTGATAGGCTCTTGGCAGCGGTGACTCACAGCGAGATTCATCAAACGGCACGCTGTCGCAGCTATTATCGTTAAGCGCTTGATACTTCATCTGTAGCTGAGGCGCTATTTCCTTCCAGTTATCCAAAGCATCTTGCATTGTCAGTGCAATATCTTGCGCGCTGCACGCTCGAGAAAGATCCTTCGACACCACCATAAGGCAGCCGTCTCGTGTTTCATTTTTATAGGTGGCTAGTTTCATTAAAATTCCCTCGAAGATTGTCGTTCAATTGGCCTTTGCGTTTTCTTAAAGCGGCTTAGTCGATTGAGAAGTACACACTATTCAAAAGGGCCAACGAGCAACTATATTTACATAGGTATAGTTATGCCATTAGTTGATACACATTGAGAAGCATTCAATGTACGAAGTTTTATTTAGCTGTAATAAAGGGTGTACGCTGTAAGTTCGCGTAATACTCTTGCAGCCATATTGGGCAGGCGTCGAGCAGGATGTAAATTTTTCGTAACAGGAATACGAGGCGTTCGTGAGGGCCTGCTAGCAATAGACAGGCGCGCTTTTTTTAGTGTGATATTTAAACACTAGAAAAAGCGCGTCGTCTGCGAAAATTTATAACTTTACCGTTGCTTTGTTTATGCCGTACTCACGCAGTTTATTAGCAATAGCTGTATGACTAAGCCCAAGTTTTTTAGCCAACTGCCGTGTGCTTGGATAGGAAGGATAAAGACGCTTTAACAAGTCCTTCTCAAATTTTTTCACTTCTTCGTCTAATGTACCTTCAAAGTTTTCATCAATGTAGGTAACACTCGGTGCGCAACTTGGAAGCTGGATATCTTCTTTTGTAATTTCTTTTCCGTCCAGCAGTGACAAAGCACGATACAAGGCGTTCTGTAACTGCCTTACGTTGCCAGGCCACGGATACTGCTGAAGAAAATCAACGCATGACTTGCTCAGTTTTGCTGGGCGTCGCCCTAATTTAGTGCTGTGCTGAACGATAAAAGACTCAGCTAATGGCACAATGTCTTGCCTGCGGTCTTTTAAAGACGGCATAACCAGACTGAGCACGTTTAGGCGATAATACAACTCTTTTCTAAATCGTCCCTCTTCTACAAGTTGACCAAGGTCGCGACATGTCGTGCAGATAAATCGAACGTCTACTTTTACTGGCTCTGAGTCTCCCACTCTTCTGAATTCACCATCTTCTAAAACCCGAAGTAACTTAGCTTGCAGCTGAGAAGACATGTCGGCTATTTCATCCAGTAAAAGTGTGCCGCCTTTGGCCTGCTCTAACAGTCCTATTTTTGCATTCGGTTGATTGAAGGCACCTGCCGCATAACCAAAGAGCTCGGTCTCAGCCACACTATCCGGTAACGAAGCGCAATTTAACGCTAAAAATGCCCCTTCACTGCGACGGCTAGACTGATGGCAGGCTCGGGCTATCATTTCTTTTCCCGTACCGGTTTCCCCAAATATGAGTACTGGAGCGTCTAAGTCAGCAATTTGCTTCGCTTCATGAACCACGCGCTTCATTAACGGTGATTGAGCAACGAAACGATCGAAACTATCTGTTGGCGACTGGTGAAACGCAGTGAACTGTTGACCTAGTCGCATTTCAGATTTCAATATGACCACAGCGCCTGCCATGATCATGTTTTGATCGCCATCAGGTACGGTAATAGGAAGCATATCGGCAAGATAATCCTGCTGAATGAACTTTACTTTTGAAGATTGCGGCCCCGGAGATTTGCCGTCCATCCATTTAGTAAAGTTAAATCCCTTCACTACCTCGCCTATCTCGGTGCCCTCAATTTCACTGTATGGAATTTCAAGTCCTGCACATACGGCTTCATTGCAAAGTAAAATGTTACCTTTAGCATCGATAGAAAAAACAGGATCTGGCAAGGTGCGTAAAATAGCAGATAGCTGATTCTTCTCTCGCTCTCCTGGCATGAAAAGCGTGGTCTTAACATCATCAATTCCATCTATTCGACGAATTTGGGGCATGAGGTGTTGAAAATCGGCAAACTCAATGTTGGGAAAATTTAGGAAAATTTTTCCCGCCGGATCGATTTCTATACCGCGCAAATCAATTTCTTTATTAACGAGAATATCTAATACATCTTGAGTGATCCCAAGACGGTCCTGACAACTTATTTCTAGACGCATAGGGTGCTAAGGCTACTTTGTAAACATATATGTACAGAGTATCATACTTTTACAAAAAGATAACAAGAGAAATGTTACAGAAGTTTAAATTTTAAGGAACCAAGGCGCTAAAGCTTCTAAAGGCAAGTAAATTAGGGTCACTGAACATCAGAAACAAAGATGCCGCTCTTCTGACGCGGCATCCTATACAAAACACATTTTTTTAACAATAGTGCTAGCTTGCTTTTTGTTCTTTCGGAGGGAAAAGCGGGGAAAATAACCCAAGAGACTTTGCTTTTTCTACAAGTGCCATAATATCCATTTCGGCAAGCTCAAAAAGATAATCAAACTCAGGCAATACGTAATAAAGCGGCTGCATAATATCAATGCGATATGGAGTGCGAAGCGCGTCGATTGCGCTAAGCGGGTTGCGCAAAGGCGTATCGCTGTCTAACGCATAAATTGTCTCACCAGGGGAGGATAGAATGCCGCCGCCATATATCTTCAGTTCATCTCTAGCTCTCACTAAACCGAACTCTACGGTGAACCAGTAAAGGCGCGCCAGGTATACTCTGTCTTCTTTGCTCGCAGCAAGGCCTAATTTTCCGTAGGTGTGTGTGAAGTGCGCGAACGCAGGGTTCGTTAACAACGGACAATGGCCAAATACCTCGTGAAAGATGTCCGGCTCCTGAAGATAGTCAAACTCTTCTCTCGTGCGAATAAATGTTGCTACTGGAAACTGTTTGTTAGCCAGCAACCTAAAGAATTCCCCGAAATTAATCAACGCTGGAACTTCAGCGGTTTGCCAACCTGTTTGCTCCATCAATACTTTGTTGATATCCGGTAGTTGAGGAATTGCTTTTTCGTCGAGTTTTAGTAAATCAAGCCCGTCCAGATACTGCTGGCACGCTCTTTCTTTTACTAATGGTATTTGTCTAGCATAAAGTTCGGACCAGATTTGATTCTCTTCATCTGACCAATGAATGATGCCATTGTCATCCGATTGTCTCGACTGATATTGCGTAGCTTTTGGCATAACTTCTTTAACCAATAAGTGTTGTGTAACTTGGATATCAGTGTAATGAAATTCCGGACGGCGAAAAGCAGCCGGCCTAATGTGGCTTATGATTTAGCTGTAACAAGAGTTTTACAATGCAGATTTAAGGTATTGTTTTACATACTAAAAAGCCGCTTCAAAGAAGCGGCTTAAATGCGTTTAGCTTGCGAGATTTAAGACAAAATTAAAGGCGACTTATCTCTTTGTTAAGCTGATATTCTCGAGAGGTCACATATGTTTCCATTTTACGAAGACGTACTTCAGCTTTTTCAAAACGATTGCGTATGTCATGGAACGCTTGTTTCGGAGGCTCTCCAGCCTGCCACACTTTGGTCTTTACCTCTACCTTGGCGCTTTTTACCTGACCGGCGTTTGGGTTTGTCCAACCTTTCCCTTTTGAGAATACTGGCGCTGCCGCGTTACTCTGCAATCCCGCTGGTTTTTTATCGAGAATAAACCACGCGGCGATATAGGCGACAAATATGAAAGGTCCGGCTAGTAGAAAGAATCCGGTAACAACTAAAATCCTTACTAACCACGTTTCTAAACCAAAATATTCGGCAACACCTGAACACACCCCAGCTATTCGCGCATTCTCTGGATTACGATAGAGCTGCTTACCGTTTCTCATGCTCTATTCCTCCACTCAGGCGCCTCACTGTCTAGAATTGCCTCTAGCGTCTCGATGCGTTCACTCATCTTTTCAGCTTTTTCAGCTAGATCCTGTAAAGCGGCGTGCTCTTCTACACTTAGTCCTTGATTAACTTGTTTTTTACTGCGGTAGTGCAAAATAAGCCAAATCGGAGCAACAAATATTGAGAACACCACAAGGGGCATAACCAACACTGCTATTGTACCTTCATCCATCTCAATCTCTCCTACAAACTCTGATGTACTTACCCTCCTGTAAATCGAACATCAGGAGGGCCCACCCTATTCTTTTTATTCTGATTTTTCAGTGCTTTTACTTGCACCTTTTACTTTCGCTTTAAGTGCTGCAAGTTCGTCTTCTACTTTGTCGCTAGCTTCTAGCTCAGCGAACTCATCCTGCAATGTCTTTTTCCCTAAATCGTAGGCTTCGACTTGCGACTCAAGGTCATCAATTTTGCGCTCGTATTGTTCGAAACGCCCCATTGCATTATCTACTTTAGTGCTATCTAGCGTCTTTTTCACCTCAAGACGAGAACTCGCCGTCTTTTGGCGCATAATAATCGTTTTTTGACGACTCTTCGCATCGGCCAGCTTTTCTTGAAGTTGACCAATTTCATCCTGAAGCTTGCTTATTTGTTCATCGACAATTGCCAACTCTTTGCTCAATACTTCGGCAGCTTCAGCGGACTTTTTCTTTTCTTGCAGTGCAGCACGCGCCAGGTCATCCCTATCCTTACTTAACGCTAGTTCAGCTTTCGCTTCCCAGTCGCTTGCGTCGCTTTCGTACTTTGAAATCTGATTGACGATTTCTTTCTTATTGGCCAATGTCTTCGCAGATGCTGAGCGTACCTCAACCAATGTGTCTTCCATTTCCTGAATGATTAATCTAACCATTTTCTCAGGATCTTCCGCCTTGTCTAAAAGCGCATTAATATTTGAATTCACAATATCTGTAAAACGCGAGAAGATACCCATAATAATTACCTCTTGCTAAAAATAGTCAGTGTTAAAAACACCACTCGTGATAAATAGATTTCTCTTGGTATTGATAGTATTCAATATACTTGCCAACTTTACTCTCGCGCTAACCTTCTATTTTAAATAGATTTTTTTATATTCAAATAATACTCGTTTATCAATAATTTTTGCTCTACACTATTAATTGGTCGAAATGACTAACTTTTGAGGGATTTAATGAGTAGGTATCGACAACAAGATAATTTGCTTGGCCAAGCGAATAGTTTTTTAGAAGTTCTGGAGCAAATTTCACAAATTGCACCGCTCGATAAACCGGTACTCGTTATTGGCGAAAGAGGCACGGGTAAAGAACTCATTGCAGCGCGTCTGCATTTTCTATCCAAGCGCTGGGATCAGAACTACATCAAACTCAATTGTGCAGCGCTGAACGAAAGCCTGCTCGAAAGTGAACTTTTCGGCTATGAGGCGGGCGCGTTTACTGGTGCATCAAAACGCCGTGAAGGTCGCTTTGAGGTAGCCCACAACGGCACACTCTTCTTAGATGAGTTAGCAAACACATCTGGGCTTATTCAAGAAAAACTTCTCCGGGTGGTTGAGTACGGTGAGTTTGAACGCGTAGGTGGCAGTAAATCAGTAAAAACTGATGTCCGCCTTATTGCAGCCACTAACGAAGACTTGCCCGCGCTTGCTGAAGCAGGGGAGTTTCGCGCTGATCTTCTCGACAGACTTGCCTTCGACGTGATTACTATTCCCCCTCTTCGCGAACGTCGCGAAGATATCATGATGTTGGCTGAAAATTTCGCTATCAATATGGCACGTGAAATGGAGATGGAGTTATTTAGCGGTTTTACGGAAAAAGCAAAACGAACGCTTCTAGAATACGACTGGCCAGGTAATATCCGAGAACTTAAAAACGTGGTCGAACGAGCAGTATATAGAACCAATAACCCTCATTTACCTGTGCATGAAATTATTTTGGATCCTTTTGAATCTGCATTTCGCCCTAAAGGTCGAGTAAAGACCAATGACAGAGTGAAAAGCGCTGAATTGCCCCAGCACGATACCCAAACCGACACACCTATAGCAAATGCTGTTGTTGAAAAAGCTGATGTTTCTCCTCTAGCACCCAATAATCAGCAAGAAATCGTCGAATATCCCATAGATTTGAAAGAACGCTCTCAACAATATGAGATAGATATGATAAAACAGGCTCTTGCAGACAGTCAGTTTAATCAAAAGAAAACGGCTGAGAAATTGAGCCTGACATACCATCAGCTCCGAGGCTATCTCAAGAAATATAACTTACTAGATTCTTCCGCTGAAAACGTCGAGGCGTAAAGCATGTCCTATGGTTTGGTGAAGCGTTTGTCATTATGTTTGTGTACGGCGCTTGTCGTTGCATCCTGCGCTAAACAGAATAAACAAGCGTTCTACAATACGGGAATTATTTACTGCTCGGAAAGCAACCCAGTTACATTCAACCCTCAATTAGATACCTCAAGCACAACATCAGATGCCTCGTCCCATCAACTCTACGACCGTCTGCTTGACTTTGACCCGGAGACTGGACGGATAGTGCCAAGTTTAGCGAGCAGTTGGCTAGTGACTAACGACGGCCTGACCTACGCATTTCAACTAAGAAAAGATGTGTGGTTTCACAGCACTGATTACTTTACGCCGACAAGAAATTTTAACGCTGATGACGTTCTTTTTAGTATAGACAGGTGGAGACTCACATCTCATCCCTATCACTATATATCAGGCGGGCGCTATCCGTATTTTGAAAGCATTGGCCTTGCACAAAACATTGAGTCAGTGGAGCGCGTAAATGGCTACCGGGTAGAAATTACGCTTAAGCGCCGCGATAGCTCTTTTCTGGCTAATCTAGCCACTGATTTTGCGGTGATCCTTTCGGAAGAATATGCCAGCCAGCTATCGCAAGCCGGTAGCCCAAGTAAAATTGATGAACTGCCTGTTGGAACAGGCCCATTTAAGTTTGAAAGCTATCGAAAAGATCACTTTATAAAGTATCGTCGCCACGAAGATTATTGGCGTTTGTCTTTATCCTCAGAGGACAGTGAAAACGCGTCTGAACAAACTAATACTGAAATTAGCAAAGAACCTGAGAATGCCTCGCCCCCCGCATCTTCTAGCTTTCAGTCAAATGGGGGCGAATACTCGGCCGTAGAACAGCTTATTTTTGATATTACGCCTCGAAGCTCACTTCGACTAGCTAAGTTAATGACCGGTGAGTGTGATGCCACCGCCTTTCCGGCGCAAACCGAACTTGAAGTTATTCGTGCGAAGGAAGACCTGATTCTGGCAGAGAAACCGGGGTTGAATATCGGGTTTTGGGCGTTTAATACTCAACGCCCTCCTTTTAACAACCCAGATGTAAGGCGTGCGCTGGCAGCGGCTATCGATAAAAATACTTTGTTAGAGGCCGTGTACTTTGACAGTGCTATTCGGGCAAAAACTTTGTTACCCGCGGCCAGTTGGGCATTTCAAAATGATGCTGACGACACCGCCTACAACCCTGTATTAGCCCGCAAACTGCTTGCTGACGCAGGAATAGAACCCGGCTTTTCAATGACTATCTGGGCCATGCCGGTAGAGCGCGCATATAACCCTAATGCAACAAAAATGGCAGAACTGATCCAGCGATATCTAAGAGATGTGGGCGTTGAAGCAACGATTGTAAGTTACGACTGGGCTACGTTTAGGCGGCACTTACGAGAAGGGTTACACGACTCTGTGCTAATAGGTTGGTCCGCAGACAACGGTGACCCCGATAACTTCTACCGCCCATTATTGAGCTGCGGCGCTATTCCCTCTGGCACTAACAGAGCCATGTGGTGTAACCCAGATTATGATAAATTAATTAACGATGCCCTTAAGACTGATGATATTGAAGCGCGCAAAGCCATTTATCGACAAGTAAACCGACTGCTGTATGAACGTTTACCGCTGGTACCCATCGCCCATGCTTATCGTTATCAGGCGTATAGAAGCGAACTGGAGGGGTTAACTATAAATCCCTTTGGCGGCGTGCGCTTTGGTGGAGTAGAAAAAACACTGTGACCCAGATTCTCGTTAGATATTGCACGCTATTTATATTAACGCTTCTTGTATTAGCGATTATTTCGTTTTCTTTGGCCTACCTGTTTCCAGGCGACGTTTTAGAAAATCTGACAGGCTTGGTACCGCAAAATGAAATTCAACGCGCCGCGTTAGAAAAGCAGTTTAAATTAGACCAATCCTACGTACATCAGTTCTTTTACTATGTAAGCAATTTACTAACAGGTGACTGGGGGTATAGTTTTACTTCAGGCCTACCGCTAAGAGATGAGGTGGGAATAGCGATGCCAGCCACAATAGAGTTGGCAACATACGCAATGCTAATGGCATTATTTATTGGGATACCGATGGGGTATTACGCAGGAATTCGTTGTTACTCAACTTCAGATTATTTAATCAACAGCGCCAGTATCACGATTTATTCGTTCCCGGTTTTTTGGTTTGCGCTACTGCTCATCCTTGTATTCAGCTTACAGATGGACGTGGCTCCATTATCTGGCCGTATCAGCCTGCTGTATAACATTGAGCCTGTTTCAGGCTTTATTCTTGTCGATATATTATTTGCAGATATCGAAAACAAATCCTTGGCATTAAAAGATGCGCTTTCACACATAGCATTGCCCACCTTTGCTATTGGCGCAATTGCTACAGCGTCTATGGCTAGAATAACAAGGCGTTCTGTTATCGATGTGAGGCATCGCCCTTATATTGCTGCAGCAATTTCTAGAGGCCTTTCAAGCTGGCAAATATTCTTTCGCCACATTTTGCGCAACGCCTTACTGCCAATTTTGCCGTTGATGGCGATTCAGATTACCACCCTCATAACAAATGCTATGATCGTGGAGACCTTATTTTCGTGGCCCGGTATTGGTAACTGGCTAATTCAAGCCATTTATCAGCGTGACTACCCTGCCCTACGGATAGGAATGATGGCGGTTTCTACCGTTGTCATAACATTAACCATTCTCGTCGATTTGTTTAACCGAGTCATTGACCCTAGTAGAGAGAAATACGAACGTGCCGCAGTTTAGTCTATACGACGAAGAGTTCCATCCGTCGCCGTGGCAGCGGACATGGGCATCATTTAGAGCTAGCCACATTTCTATGCTAGGCCTAATTATGTTGGCGCTTTTCGTTGTATTTGCGCTGTTTGCCCCTTTGATCACGCCCTATGATGCGCTAGAGCAAAACATCGATGGTCTGCTGATACCGCCTAGCTGGATGGCAAATGGTTCCATTTCTTACCTGTTTGGTACCGACGCGCTTGGGCGTGACCTATTTACGCGGATAATATATGGCTGTCGTGTAACGCTAGGTTCGGCATTTATCACCGTCGTTCTTGCTATGTTAATGGGCGTTAGTTTGGGCGCATTTGCCGGCATGCTGCGGGGTGTTCGCTCTAGCGTAGCCAACCACCTTTTAGATGCGTTAATGGCTATTCCAACACTGCTTATTGCTATTATCATAGTAGCGATTTTAGGTACTGGCTTGGTCAATAGCATGTGGGCGATTACGCTGGCGTTGATCCCTCAGTTTGTTCATCACACACGCAGCTTCGTACGCGCTGAAATGAAGAAGGAATACATCATAGCGTCAAAACTGGATGGCGCGAGCAAATGGCAGCTTTTTGTACATTCCATTTTACCCAATATGACTGAAATGCTCGTTGTACAGGGTACGCTTGCCCTTTCCATTGCGGTTATCGACATCTCAGCATTAGGGTTTCTTAACTTAGGCGCCCAATCCCCCCTGCCCGAATTAGGCGTAATTCTAGCTGATGGTTTAGATGTTACTTATTTGGCTCCTTGGAATGTCGCAGTTCCGGGCATGGCAATATTTTTCATGGTCTTATCAGTCAACATTGTGGGCGATGGTTTGCGTTCTGCACTGAGAAAAAGAGTGAGTCATTAATATGCCGATGCTTGATATTAAAAATCTCACGCTAGAAATGCAGAGTAGTGAAGGCACGATTAAAGCCTTAGATAAAGTGAATTTATCTGTAAGTACTGGGGAGATTCGTGCATTAGTCGGTGAATCGGGCTCAGGCAAAAGCCTTATTGTGTCAGCAATTTGTGGTGCCCTTCCCAATCAGTGGCATTTAACCGCCGACAGGATGAGCTGGAATGGTGAGAACCTTTTAGGCATGTCTTCACAACAGCGTCGTGAAGTAATGCGCCGTGAAATCGCGGTAGTATTTCAAAACCCTCAGGCAAGTTTGGACCCCTCAGCCACGCTAGGAGAGCAGCTAGAAGAAAGTATTCCCGATGAGTTTGTGGAGGGCAGTTGGTTTTGGCAAAGAGCTCAGCATCGTAAAAAAATTGCTATTAGCACCGTTCACAAAGTAGGGATTAAACACCACAAACACTACTTAAGTGCTTTCCCGCATCAAATACCCGCGGATATAGGTCAGAAGTTCATGATTGCCATGGCGTTAGTATCTCAGCCTAAATTACTGATTGCCGACGATCCTACCCGCGGTATGGAGCCGACGACCAAAACTCAAATTTTGAAGCTTTTTACTCGCTTGAACCAAACCCGTTCTTTGTCGATATTGTTTGTTAGTCATGACTTGTTAGCCATTGCCAGTATGTCCCACTCAATGACGGTGCTTTATGCGGGTCAAACCGTCGAATCGGGAAAAATGAAACACATTAAAAAGCGCCCGCTTCACCCTTACACTAAAGCGTTACTCGACAGTGCTCCGAGTTTCAGGAAAGACTTACCGCCAAAATCCCTTTTGCCTACGTTGAGCGGCTCTATTCCTACACTTCAGCATTTACCTATTGGCTGTAGATTGGGTCCTCGCTGCCCTCGCGCACAAAGAGCATGCGTTCAAACACCTGCCGTACGAAAGATTCATGATCACAGTTATAGCTGCCACTACCCGTTACACATGGAGAAGCTGTGATGGATATTATGGAGGTAAGAAACCTCACTTTTATTCACAACGAGAAAAAGCGCTGGTTAAAACGCCCAGAAGTGTTTCAACTCGGTCCGGTAAACCTGAGTGTAAAGCGTGGAGAAACAATCGCTATTATCGGTGAAAACCGTTCTGGAAAATCGTTGCTTGCAAAACTTTTGGTTGGCGCCTTACCCGCCGATGCTGGTGAAATTGAAATTAACACACACAAGTATTTAGCGAAGTATCAGTCGAAAGACAACAAGCAAAAACGCACCCACGATATTCGAATGATCTTGCAACATAGCAGTGAATCCATGAACCCCGCTGTGCCTGTAGGAAAGATTTTAGATGAACCGTTGCGACTAAATACTGGGCTGTCTGAAGCCGAACGAAAACCAATCATAGAAGACATGTTGGTGAAAGTGGGTCTACTAAGAGAGCACTACTATTTTTACCGCCACATGCTGTCCGATGGACAACAGCAAAGGGTTGCCCTTGCCAGAGCGATTGTATTAAAACCTAAGGTGCTAGTGGCCGATGAACCCTTTGCTGCGCTTGACCCTTCAATACGCTCTCAAACGGTAAATTTGATTTTGCAGCTACAACAAGAACTCGGTTTAGCTTTCGTATTTATAAGCCATAACCTTGGTATTGTGAGGCATATCGCCGATAAGATCATTGTAATGGAGAACGGTGAAATTGTAGAAGAAGGCAAAACAGAAACTATTTTCAGGTGGCCGCAGCACATTCGCACCAAGAAATTAGTTACGGCTTATCAATCTCTTGTTCCTCAACAAACCCTTCGATAAGCCTAAAGATAGCAGAAAGGGGCTAACGCGCCCCTCTCTATAATTAACGTTTAAATAGTCAGGTCGATCTTAACCAGATTTGTGACTAGCCTACTAGCGCCAATAAGATCCCTGCAGCTACAGCACTCCCCAATACACCCGCGACATTAGGTCCCATTGCATGCATTAACAAGAAGTTGTGGGGATTGGCCTCTAGGCCAACTTTGTTTACCACTCGCGCAGCCATAGGTACCGCAGACACACCCGCAGCACCAATGAGTGGATTGATGCTCCCACCTGAAAGTTTGCTCATTAGCTTGGCCATAAGTACTCCAGCGGCGGTACCAATACCAAATGCGATAGCACCAAGGCCCAGGATACCTAAAGTTTCAACGGTAAGGAATGCTTCGGCTGATAGCTTTGAACCAACCGCCAAACCGAGAAATATCGTAACCGTATTTATAAGTTCGTTCTGAGCAGTTTTGCTAAGCCTATCAACAACACCGCACTCTTTCATTAGGTTACCAAAACAGAACATGCCCACAAGCGGTGTAGCAGCTGGTAGGAACAAGATAGTCATAAACAACACAGCTAAAGGAAAAATGATTTTTTCGCGCTTTGATACTGGTCGAAGCTGCCCCATTTTTATCTCGCGCTCTTCTTTTGTCGTCAGAGCTCTCATAATTGGTGGCTGGATAATAGGCACTAATGCCATATAGGAATAGGCGGCTACGGCAATAGCACCAAGCAAGTCGGGAGCAAGCCTCGAAGCTAAGAAAATCGCCGTAGGCCCATCTGCGCCGCCTATAATAGCAATAGCGCTTGCATCCTTTAACGTAAACTCGAAACCTGGGATCAGGTTTAAAGCGATAGCGCCAAACAAGGTTGCAAAAATCCCAAACTGCGCCGCTGCGCCAAGTAACAACATTTTAGGGTTTGCAATAAGTGCACTGAAATCCGTCATTGCGCCGACACCCATAAAAATGAGTAGCGGAAATACGCCGGTATCAATGCCGATTTTATAGATGTAATGAAGCAAACCACCCGCTTCAGAAAACCCAGCAATCGGAATATTCGTCAACAACGCACCGAAACCGATGGGCAATAAAAGCAATGGCTCGAACTTTTTCACAATGGCTAGGTACAGTAAACCAAAGCCTACGGCCATCATTATTAGCTGGCCCGCTTCAAAATGCGCAAGCGCGGTACTATCCCAAAGTACCATTAACTTATCCATGCATTACCCCAATAAGATTAACGGTTGGCCACTTGTTACAGCATCACCTTCACCTACGACAATGTCGGTAACTGTCCCGGTGTATGCTGAACGAATCTCAGTCTCCATCTTCATGGCTTCGAGGATCATCACCACATCACCTTCTGATACGCTGTCACCGTTTCTTACCAAGATTTTAAACACGTTACCCGCTAATGGCGCATCAATAGACTCTGACGAGGCTGCAGCAGCTGGTGCTGCGCTACTCGCTGGAACTTGGGGCTGCGTATTTCCACCGCTAGCAGGAGTCACACTTGTTAAGGTACCAGAAGGAGCAACTTCGACGCGATACACCTTACCATCTACATTGACATCATAAGTTTCTGACGAGTTAGATGCCTTTACGTTTGACGTGGCTTTAACCGGCTGCGATGGACTAGAGCTTGCTGAGTCTTGTTCACCAGGCGCTGGTTCAAATGCATCTGGATTACCGCGATTTTCAATAAACTTAAGGCCGATTTGGGGAAACAATGCGTAAGTAAGCACATCATCAATTTTATCCTCTGCCAGAGAAAGTTGCTTTTTCTCTGCCAAAGCATCAAGTTCTTTACTAAGCGTATCAAGTTCTGGTGCAATGTTATCAGCAGGACGACACGTTATTGGCTCTGCGCCATCAAGCACACGTTCCTGCAATGCTTTGTTGACCGGAGCAGCCGTAGCACCGTACTCGCCTTTCAGTACGCCAGCCGTTTCTTTTATGATACTTTTGTAGCGCTCGCCAGTAAGCACGTTAAGTACCGACTGTGTGCCCACAATTTGTGATGTTGGAGTGACAAGCGGGATGAACCCCAAATCTTCGCGCACTCTAGGAATTTCCTTAAGTACCTCCTCAAACTTATCCTCAGCGCCTTGCTCTTTAAGCTGACTTTCCATATTGGTTAGCATTCCGCCTGGCACTTGCGCTAAGAGAATTCGCGCATCAACGCCTTTAAGGCTGCCTTCAAACTGGCTATATTTCTTTCTCACCTCTCTGAAATAGCTAGCAATATCCTCAAGCTCAGGTAGCGATATGCCGGTATCGCGCTCAGTGCCCTCTACAATAGACACCATAGTTTCTGTTGCGCTGTGGCCATACGTCATGCTCATTGAAGAGATTGCCGTGTCCAGCATATCAATCCCCGCATCAATCGCTTTTTGGTACGTTGCCGTACTAAGCCCCGTTGTTGCGTGACACTGCATAGCAATAGGCACGCTCACCGTCTCTTTTAAGCCAGTAATCAATGCTTCACATTCATAAGGCTTTAGAAGCCCGGCCATGTCTTTTACGCAAATAGAGTGAACACCTAAATCTTCAAGCTGTTTTGCCATGTCTAACCAAAGCTTAAGGTTATGAACTGGACTGACAGTATAAGAGATAGTGCCCTGAGCATGTGCGCCGCTGTCTATCGTTGCTTTGATCGCTGTTTTTAAATTACGAATGTCGTTCATGGCATCGAAGATCCTGAACACGTCAACGCCGCTTTCGTGGGCTCGTTCGACAAAACGTGTCACTACATCGTCAGCGTAATGGCGATATCCCAGCAGGTTTTGCCCGCGAAGGAGCATTTGTTGTTTAGTGTTAGGCATTGCCGCTTTAAGCTTTCTAATCCGTTCCCAAGGGTCTTCGCCTAGGTAACGAATACATGCATCAAAAGTAGCACCTCCCCATGACTCTACCGACCAAAAGCCAGCTTTATCTAATTTTTCCGCTATGGGAAGCATATCCTCGATACGCATACGCGTAGCAAGAAGCGATTGATGGGCATCACGCAGGACTAGCTCGGTAAGGGCCAGAGGCTTTGACATGGTAACTCCTGATTAGGCTTATTTTTTTGAATTGTGACGATGGGTATGGATGGCTGCGGAAATAGCTGCGATAACATTTCCGTCTATTCCAGGTTGTACCGCTTGATTGTTTCTTTTTACATTAACTGAGGGCTCTTCTATTTCCCCAGGGAACGCTTCGCAAAACCGCGCTATTAAGTGTATACCTACGATAAGAAGCCCGAGAAATGAGAAAACGAACACCATTCCAATGAGCATTAATGAACCCGCTTCAACAAGCAAGCTACTGACGGATCCCGAATTCATATTCAATCCTGTTTGTATATTGGTATTTGAATAAGTATCACGAGGTTTTTTAAAAAACAACAAAACAGCATAAAAAACCAATAAAAACCCTACAGAACGCCACCATATGAAATTTAATGCATTTTTACTTAATAAAATTGCAACAAAGACTCTATAAGCTATCAGTAACTGAATTTAGGTCTCGCCCATCAATCGCTCATTTTGTAAGGCATAATCTAATGAAAGCCTATATTGTCTGAGAAGTCACTATCTAACTGCTTTGCAAAATCTTTTGCGTGCATGGCTACTAACTCGAGCTGCATGTGCCGCTCGTCTTCCGGTATGTAGGCAGGAACGTTGGCCGGTTTACCATCGCAATCTACCGCCATAAAAGTGATAAAACAGCGATTTGCCACCGTCGTTGTGTCTGCGGTCGCATCGCCAGATTTCACCACAACGTAAATATGCATGCTTGATGCGCCTGTATGAACTAAAGACGCTGTAATCTCTATTAGTTGACCAACTTTAATAGGCTTAATGAATCGGATTCCGTTAGCTGAAACCGTAACACAATAGCATTTAGACCATTGAGCTGCACACGCGTAGGCAGCTTGGTCTATCCATTTCATAACGATACCGCCGTGAACGTTCCCACCAAAGTTAACATCTGTAGGTTCTGCTAAAAATCGAAAAGTAGTGGATGGGTGTGACATAAGTTGCCTCGCTGATTACTGCTCAATTAACAGTTAAAGCTTAGCTTACTTTTTAAACAATGCACTTATAGAGGTGTTAACAAAGAAAGATAGTAATAAACAGAAATGAAAAAGCCCACCTTAAAGGTGGGCTTCTCAATATGGCGCGTGTGGAAGGATTCGAACCTCCGACCGCCTGGTTCGTAGCCAGGTACTCTATCCAGCTGAGCTACACACGCGTTAACTTGTATACTTTCGAATTTCACTCCGAAAGGTGACGCTTTTAAATTAAGTGGCGCGTGTGGAAGGATTCGAACCTCCGACCGCCTGGTTCGTAGCCAGGTACTCTATCCAGCTGAGCTACACACGCGCAAAAACTTGTTGTCGACCGTCACTACCAACGAATGATAATGGCGGAGAGGGAGGGATTCGAACCCTCGATACGCGTAATGCGTATGGTTCCTTAGCAGGGAACTGGTTTCAGCCACTCACCCACCTCTCCTTGACTGCGGGGTGCATTTTACGGATTCGTTGGCGTGAGTCAAACCTTTTTTATAAAGAAAGTGTTCGCTCGCTGTCATTTTAAACGATTCGAGCAAAAAACCAGTAATCTGCTCACAATACAAGCAATTAAATAAAATGCCCGTTGCTTTTTCTCGGCTCTTCCTAAAGTCAGATACTAAAAATTATCAATCGCTCTTCAAATTATAGCTGATGATAAACGCTTTATATCTCTTTTTATCTATTATTGCGCAATATTATCCCTTTGCGCTAACAACGAACGTCAGAAGTGAGCGAGCAACGGGCTTTAAGTCTTTATAACTCAACGCCAACAAATTAAACGCGACACACCATCGGCTGCCGCACCAAAAAACACAATGACTATTAGAAAACCATCACCGGAATAAACAGTAAAAAACAAAAAAGGCCAGCGTAATAGCTGACCTTTTCCGATGAAGCGTATAATGCAATTATTCGGCTGAACCCGGCTGACCGCCCTTTTCTGCTTGAATGCGCATGTATATTTCTTCACGGTGCACAGAAACTTCTTTTGGTGCGTTAACACCGATACGTACCTGATTCCCTTTTACGCCAAGAACAGTGACAGTTACATCGTCACCAACCATAAGCGTTTCACCAACTCGACGAGTCAAAATAAGCATTCTCTTGCTCCTGTTCCTTAATACTGAACGTCATCCCTAAGATTTACCAACCCACCAGCACGACCCGATGGGGGCGACGGTGATTCCATGTTTTTGCGTCACTTCAAAAACTCACCGTTATATACGTAAATAATTATAGCTTATCTTGTAACCAAGCGTTAACCGAATCGAGTGCTTGCTGCAAGTTTTCTGGGTTGTCGCCGCCGGCTTGTGCCATATCTGGACGACCGCCACCTTTTCCACCGACCTGAGATGCAACAAAGTTAACCAATTCACCAGCTTTAACCTTATTGATTAGATTCTTCGTAACGCCCGCAATCAAATTAACCTTTGATTCATTCGCTACACCTAATACTACGATCCCCTCGCCAATTCGGTTCTTTATATCGTCCATCATTGAGCGTAGTGACTTAGCTTCAACGCCCTCTAAATTCGCTATAAGAACTTTAACGCCATTTATTTCTACTGCATTACTAAGCATATCAGCACCTTGCTGACTCGCCAGTTTTTGTTTCGCAGAATTGAGCGCTTTTTCTAGTTCTTTAGTCTGATTTTGTAGAGAAACTACGCGTTCGACTACATTTTGGCTGTCTGTTTTCAATAATGCAGACAATGAAGACAGTGTGGCTTGTTGCGTTTGCACGACTTCAAGTGCGTGTTCGCCAGTGACTGCTTCGATGCGTCGAACGCCAGATGCAATACCTGCCTCACTCGTAATTTTAAACAAACCAATATCACCAGTTCGGGTAACATGAGTACCACCACATAGCTCAACAGAGAATGGACCCATAGTTACCACACGAACTTTTTCGTCGTACTTCTCTCCAAATAGTGCCATTGCGCCTGAAGCTTTGGCTTCGTCTAAGTCCATAAGTTCAGTGGCTAGCGTGTGATTTGCTCGTATTTCTTGGTTAACTCGTCGCTCAATCTCCACAAGCTGCTGTGCCGTTACCGCTTCAAAATGAGAGAAATCAAAACGCATTCGTGGCGCTTCAACCAATGAACCTTTCTGCGTTACGTGCTCACCTAGAATTTCACGCAATGCTGCATGAAGTAAGTGCGTAGCACTGTGGTTCTTTTTAATTGCTTCGCGGTTAGCGAGGTCTATAGCAGCTGTTGCCGTGTCGCCTTTAGTAACCTTTCCTTTCACTACACCTTTATGTGCAAACGCATTGCCCATTTTCTGAGTGTCGGTTACAACAAACTCCCCGTTAGCTACGCGAAGTACGCCTTTATCGCCGGCTTGACCACCACTTTCTGCGTAGAACGGCGTGCTGTCTAATACCACAACACCTTCTTGACCATCTTCTAGCGTATCAACAAATGCATTGTCGGCAATAAGCTCAACAACATTTGCCTGACCTTCTACATCGGTGTACCCGGTGAATGATGTCGTGTGATCGATGGCGAGTTTGCTATTGTAGTCTGCGCCAAAGTTGCTTGCCTGCTGTGCTCGGGCACGCTGCGCCTGCATGGCAGCTTCAAACCCTTCTTCATCAATTTTGAGGTCGTGCTCACGCGCCACATCATTTGTTAAGTCAGTAGGGAAGCCGTAGGTGTCGTAAAGCTTAAACACCACATCTCCGGGCACGGTATCGCCTTCTAGAGTTTCCAGCGTATCGTTTAGAATCGCCATGCCTCGGGCTAACGTTTTGCTAAACTGCTCTTCTTCCACACGAAGTACTTTTTCAATTACCGGCAACTGGTCTACAAGTTCTGGATACGCCTCACCCATTTCTTTGGCAAGTGATGCAACAAGTTTGTAAAAGAAGATATCGTTTGCGCCAAGCTGGTAGCCATGACGAACCGCACGACGAATGATACGACGTAAAACGTATCCGCGGCCTTCATTCGATGGCATAACGCCATCGCAAATTAAGAAGCTGCATGAACGAATGTGGTCAGCAATAACACGAAGTGATTTGTTTTCCAAATCTTCGCTACCAACAATTGATGCTGCCGATTTAATCAAGTTTTGGAACAGGTCAATCTCGTAGTTACTGTGCACGTTCTGCAAGATAGCTGAAATACGCTCAAGGCCCATGCCCGTATCGATAGAAGGCTTAGGAAGTGGCTCCATGGTACCGTCAGCTTGTTTGTTAAACTGCATGAATACCAAGTTCCAAATTTCGATAAAACGGTCACCGTCTTCTTCAGGTGTTCCTGGAGGACCACCCCAAATGTGCGCACCGTGGTCGTAGAAGATTTCAGAACAAGGGCCACATGGGCCGGTATCGCCCATAGACCAGAAGTTATCTGACGTGCTGATGCGAATAATCTTTTCTTTTGGCACGCCAATATGGTTTTCCCATATATCAAAAGCTTCGTCATCTTCAGAGTAAACGGTAACCAGCAGCTTTTCTTTTGGCAGACCAATTTCTTTGGTAAGGAAATTCCACGCAAACTCTATTGCTTCTTTTTTGAAATAATCGCCAAAGCTAAAGTTGCCCAGCATTTCAAAAAAGGTGTGGTGACGAGCAGTGTAGCCTACGTTCTCAAGGTCATTATGTTTACCACCAGCACGAACGCAGCGCTGAGACGATACCGCACGGGTATAACTGCGCTTCTCTGCGCCTAAGAAGCAGTCTTTAAACTGGTTCATGCCCGCGTTGGTAAAAAGAAGTGTGGGATCATCTGCCGGTACCAGTGACGAGCTTGCCACCGCTTGGTGGCCATGGCTTTTAAAATAATCGATAAACTTGTTACGTAAGTCAGCAGTTGATAATGTCATTGAAAACCTAACTTCCTTTATTCTATTAACGACGAGTGCTATTTGCCTGTTTTACTGAGCGTTATAATCAGGGCGTTTGCCATTACGCAATGTGCAATGCCGCATTACAATTCTCTGAATAAATTAAAATGCACACAAATTTGCGCAACAATACCACGGAAAGCGCGTTTTTGTTAAGTGGAACAAGAACAAGATAGGAACAAAACTCACTTATTCTCGACATACAAAAATGACATTATAATGTTAAGAGGCGAAAGGCTGGTATTTGGAGAGGTTGAGCGCTAGTCGTGGTCGTTTGCGCTTACAGCGTAGTCTATATGCTCTTGATAAAAACCTCGGTATTGCAGGAATTGTTTTTGCTTTTGCCTTAACGCAAATTCAGTTTCATAAAACCCGCCAAATTTCTTTTCTTTAACCTTTTTAGCGCTTTCAAACCAATCAGCCTCAATCTCTTGCAGAGCTTGCTCCGCAACAGTTTCATCTATACCGTATTGCTGCAAATCTAGCTTAATTAACCGCGGACCTTTTCCCTTTAGATACAGTGCGCGCGCACGACTTTCAGCGAAACGCACGTCACTTTGAATATCTGCATTCCTAAATTCTTCTAAAATTGGGATAAAAGCATTGCTCTCTATGCCCTTTTGCTGAAGCTTTCGAATTATCTCGCTGAAGCTATGCTCTCGTCGTGCTAGCATGCGAGTAATCGCTTCGGTAATGATTTTTCGATCAAAATCTGACATTTTTGAAATCGACTATCCTGTATAAAACGTAGAAATCTCGTTATTTTAACGCTAAATATTTGCAAATAGCGATTATTTCAGCATAAACACATTAATTTCTACATGATGTAAATTGCATGACAGCACAAAACGTTCGCATAAGAATTATAGACTCCATTGAACAGCTATCTAAAACGCGCTGGCAGCAACTTTCGCGGGGGGCAGGCCCATTTCTTTCCTATGAATTCTTACACGCGCTAGAAAACAGCGAGTCTTGTACTAACGAGTCCGGCTGGCAGCCTTGTCACATCGCTATATTGCAAAATCAAGACGATAACGTTAGCGCTATCATTCCCGGATATTTGAAAACGCACAGCTACGGGGAATATATATTCGACCATGCTTGGGCCAACGCCTACGTGCAGCATGGTTTGGATTACTACCCTAAATGGATATCCGCAATACCCTTTACTCCTGTAACGGGCCCTCGCTTATTAAGCGACGGTCAATTTCTTTTAACCCCCGAACTTGTAAACGAAGTTGAGCTTGCACTTGTTGAGCACGCCAAGAAAGAGTTCGATGAAGTCCTGTCTTCATTTCATTGGCTTTTCCCTAGTGATGCAACATCTACACAACTAACACAGTCTCATGAAACACTGCCTCATTACCTTACACGATACACGGTTCAATTTCAGTGGCATAACTATGGCTACAGAGACTTTGACGACTTTCTAAACGCGCTAACATCACGCAAAAGGAAGGATATAAAGAAAACTCGACGAAAGCTTAGTGAACGAGGCGTTCATTTTACGTACTATACTGGAGATGAAATTAGCCCTGAAACACTTCGCTTTTTTACAAAGTGTTACAAAGCGACCTATTTAAAACGAAGCGGTCACGTGGGATATTTGAATGACGCCTTCTTTGAACAACTTGTAGAAAGCATTAGCGATAAGATGCTTATTGTTACTGCGAGCGAAAATGACGTAGCTGTAGCAAGTGCCCTTTTCTTCTATGATGAAACGGGACTTTATGGCAGATACTGGGGAGCACTCAAAGAAATAGACGGCCTCCATTTTGCCTGCTGTTATTTTGAAGGCATTGAATTTGCCATTGCGAAGAAGCTTCCGCTTTTTAATCCCGGAACTCAAGGTGAACATAAAATACTTCGAGGATTCGAACCCATTTACTGCCGTTCACATCACAAATTACAACATGCGTCGTTTCATAGTGCTGTAGCAGACTTTTTACAGCGTGAAACGCCGCATATCGCTAACTATTTTAATCAGGCACGGAATGCTTTACCGTTTAACAAGGAATTTGTGCCTACTTTAAAAACAACCAGTGTCAATTTACCTAACGACGACACCTACAATCAAAACGAGAAAAACGATGAAATATAAACTTCTAGCCGTAGCGATTGCGGCATCTTTAGGCCTTGCAGGCTGTGGACAGCCTGAACAGGCGCAAGATCAGACGAGTAAAGTTGAAGCACCTGAAGTGAAAGGTGAAGCTGAATTAGGTTCGTTCGGCGTAGACCTCACTGCGCGTAATGAAGCAGTAAAACCCGGCGACGATTTCTTTATGTACGCAAGTGGCACGTGGTATGACAACTATGAGTTGCCTGCCGATAAAACACGTTATGGTGCCTTTACCGGTCTTGCCGAGCGCAGTGAAGAGCAAGTTAAAAACATTATTGATGGGCTAATGGAAAAGTCTTCGCTAAATGCAGAAGAGAAGCTTGTTCACGACTTTTTTGTTGCTTACATGGATACTGATACCATCAACGAAAAAGGTATTGAGCCAATCAAAGACGTACTAACGTCTATTGATAGCATTGAAAATAAAACTGACCTAACCAAAGCATTTGGCAATAGCTGGTTAGTAGGTTCTAACACGCCAATTGGCGGCGGTATGTGGTACAACCGCTTAGACCCGAATGAATACCAGTTAAGCGTTGGTGTGGGTGGTTTAGGTCTTCCAGATCGTGACTATTACCTTAGCGATAGCGAACGTTTCGTTAAAATCCGTGAAGCCTACGTAGCACACATAGAGCAGATGTTAAATTTTGCAGGCGAAGAAAACGCAGCGGAAAAAGCAGCCAACATTCTTGCCCTTGAAACACAAATTGCAGAAATTCAGTGGCCGCGCGAAAAACGCCGTGACCGCGACCTTACTCTTAATCAAATTGAGCGTAGCAAGCTGTCTGACGAATACCCTGGCTTTGACTGGGACACGTATTTTGCTCAAACCGGCTATAAAGTGCCTGAGCTGAATATTACGCAGCCTGAGCCAGTAAAAGACGTTATTAAGATTATCAACGAAGCTGACTTAGCCGATTGGAAGTCGTACTTGAAGTACCACACTATTTCAAACAATGCAGGTTTCTTATCTGAAGATATCTACCTAGCCAACTTTGACTTCTTTGGTCGTACACTAAGCGGTCAGCAAGAGCCTCGTCCTCGCTGGAAGCGCGCAGTGAGTCAAATGTCTGGCACAGAGTCTCTTGGTTTTGCCATCGGTAAGATTTACGTAAATGAATACTTCCCAGAAAGTTCAAAAGAGCAGATGGCAGAACTGGTTGAGAATTTGCGTACAGCACTAGGTGAGCGTATTGAAAACCTAGATTGGATGAGCGAAGAAACCAAGGTAAATGCGAAAGAAAAGCTAATGGCATTTAACCCTAAAATTGGCTATCCGGACGAATGGCAGTCTTTCGACAGCGTAACTATTAGCGACAAGGACGTAGTAGGCAACGTTCGTAATCTTCGCACATTCTTCCAAGACCAGTCGATAGAACGTGAGCTGGAGAAGACCGACCGCAATCGCTGGGGTATGACACCGCAGCGCGTTAATGCCTACTACAATAGCTCGTTCAATGAAATTGTATTCCCAGCGGCTATTTTGCAACCACCATTCTTTGATCCAAACGCCGACGCAGCAGTTAACTACGGTGCAATCGGTGCGGTAATTGGTCACGAAATGGGACATGGTTTTGACGATCAAGGCTCGAAGTCAGATGCAAACGGTATTCAGCGCAACTGGTGGACCGATGCTGACCGCGCAGCGTTTGAAGAAAAAGCAGATATGCTAGCCGAGCAATACAGCCAGTACGAGCCTATCGAAGGTAACTTCGTAAATGGTCGCAACAGCTTGGGTGAAAACATTGGTGACGTGGGTGGTCTAGCCATGGCTTACCACGCCTACAAACTTAGCCTTAACGGCAAAGAAGCGCCGGTAATTGACGGCCTAACAGGCGATCAGCGTTTCTTCCTTGCATGGGCACAAGTGTGGAAAGAAAAACGCACTGAAGAAAGTATGCTGAATCAACTTCGCGCAGGTACACACGCGCCAGGTCGTTATCGTGCACAAGCTCCAAGAAACCATGATGCATGGTATGAAGCGTTTGACGTGAAACCAGGTGATGCACTTTATCTTGCGCCAGAAGAGCGCGTAAGAATTTGGTAATGGATTAGCTTATTTATTTGATAGCCTTTGACGCCGGATAGCGACAGCCGCTCGGCGTTTATCGGCAGTACTTAATGCTCACAACATAAGTGCCCAGCAATTAAATCTAAGCAGGTAAAAAGGGCGGTACGAAGGATTTCTTACCGCCCTTTTTTAATTTATTGTCAGCGTTGATTCGGCCCAGCAAATGCTCACTTACTTCCCATATTGCGCTACTACGTCACGGACATATTGCTTACAGCGCGTTACAGCCTCTGAAAAGTCGCCATTACCTACGCTTCCCATAGAATAACGTAGCCAGTAGCCGTCTATGAGTGCCGCGGTAGAAGCGGCTATGTTCTTAACCTGGTCTGAGCGGATCAGTTCGCGATAGCTATAAGCAAGATTTCGCTCTAGACGCTTATGATTTATGCACTGCAAACGATGCAGTCCTTCATTATGTAGTGACAGCGCCCAGAAGTTGAACCAGGTATTGGTAGCGGAACTCGCCCCTTGCGTTTGTGAAAAGTTATTTTCAATAATGAAATCAATTCGCTCTAGGGGATCGTCAATACGCTGCGTGATTTTTAGCGCATCGAGAAGGTGGCGCATCGTAGCTTCAATTAAGCCTTGCTTGTCACCAAAATAGTGACTGATTATTCCTGATGAAAGCCCCGCTCTTTTACTAATTAAGCTAATCGTTGTTCCGTGATAGCCAACTTCTGCCATCACTTCTAGCGTTGCTTCTATTAATTGCTTCTTGCGAACTGGCTCCATTCCCACCTTGGGCATGCTACAACTCCAAACCTAAAATCAAATAAACACTCTGCGGCAGTGCTTAACTGCCGCAGATATGATATCACGATTAAAAGGTTAAGCGTGCGTTCACTGCTACAGCGCGAGGCGCACCAATCCAAAAAGCACCTGGGGCAATAGTAGACGCGTAATCTTCGTCAAACAAGTTGTTTACTGTAAGGCGAACTTCAAGCTCTTCTATACTCGGACCAAGATTTTCTATAAACCCACCTACATAGAAGTCACTTACTATGTAGTCGTCAACTTCTGCAGCATTATAGATATCAAGATAGCGGCCATCTACGTACTTCGTTGATAGGCCAGCAAAATAATTATCACGAGCCCAGTCGAAGCTCACTACTGCCATAGTATCCGGCGTTCCGATAACCGTATTACCTTCGATGGCCACCAAAGACATTTCAGGGTTATTGGGGTCAGCAATGGCGGCTTGAGCATCAGCTAAAGTCTCGTAAACCGTTCCTGAACTTCCCACTGTCGCCACATACTCAGACTCGCTTAGCGTAATCGATGTGAACAAAGAAAGTTCTTCGGTGAGCGTTATATCTGCTGAAATCTCAAAACCACTTGATTCAATACCACCTACGTTTTTGTATCCACCAGCAGCCGCTTCAAGAAAGTCTATTCCCTCTCGCGTTTCGTTACTGGTAAATTGAATACGGTCGTTAAATTCAATGTTGTAGTAAGTCACGCTGGCATTGAAGCCTGGTGATGCGTAGCGGAAACCAACATCGATGTTATCGGCCGTTTCTGGTTTGATAAAACGAAGATCAGTATCATTTCGCTCAAGTTGAGCATCTTTGATAGCCGCAAAGTTTTCGCCATAGCCAGCAAAGACCTCTAAGCCATCAATAGGTAAAGGTGCAACGATACCGGCTGAAAACAGCGTATCTGAATCAGTATTCACTGCTAAGTCATTGGCTGAGTCGAAGTTGTCAGTTTTCTCGATATCGACGTTAAACTTCTTAGCACCCGCGCGAATTCGGGCAAAGCCTAAATCAAGCTCGTCTTCCACATAATACATCAAGGTATCAACTGGGAAAGTTCTGTCGTACTGCACCCAGTAAGGCACGTTGTCATAATCGACACTAATGGCAGAGTTCGTAACTTTGTGCCAGTCACGCGACTCATCACGGTCGTAGTCTTCCCACCAAACACCAAAGCGTAAAGTATTGTCAAAATCGCCAACCTTAGTGTACCAAACGGCATCAGCGTTAAGGCCTATACGCTGTTTGGCATAATGTGTATGGCGGTATGATCCGACAGGAATTGCACCTTGTTCATGACAACCCGGGTCATACTCTGGCCCAGCCCCTCCGTAAGGGAAAGTTAACGAGCTTTGACAACCTTCGATTGGGCTAAGCTGGTTGCCTTGTCTATCGACAAAGTAAATTTGTCCTAGCTCTTGACCACCGAATACTGTATTGCCTACAACGAGTTCTGAATGTCCTTGCGCGCCATCATCGGTAATATCGACAATGTATGGTGGTACCCATTCGCCGCGACCTTCGTTGTCGTGATAATAAGCGTTTGTCATAAAATCGACCTGGCCAATTGTGAATTCAGCCTGCAGGTAGGCGAAAAGATTTTCGCGTAATGTAGACCAACCTCGACGATAAGCCTGATCCTGATAAGGTACACCAGTCCACTCGTCTGTTAACTGGTCCCAATCAGGGTTTTGCGCATATTGTGCTAATCCATAAATACGCTGGTAGTTGTCTTCATGAGTATCGTCGTAAGAAAGATAACCAGTAAGAGACACATCGTTGACAGTAGATATAAACTTCATTGCCAAATGGTCACGTGTATTCTCTGCCGCCTGCTGCATAAAGTCAGAGCTTTCTTGGCTTGAAAGGCTTATCCACGCATAGGTATCTTTAAAAATTTCGCCCGTTTCATAACGCACATAATATTTTGCTGCGTCAAACTCGCCCGCAGTCACACTCGCTACTAAACCTTGCTCCATAGACGGGTCAATGGTTGTAAAATTAAGCGTGCCGCCTAAGGCCTCATGTGAGCGTGAGGCTATATCTGCTGTGCCCTGAGATACTTCAACGCCTTTAACGTTTTCAGTATCGATATAGCGGTTTGCTTTCGCACCACCGCCGTAATTTGAATTACCATTGGCAATTCCGTCTACCGTCATACCAATTTGTTGTTCATTGAGGTTTACCTGAAAGCCACGAATAACGATAGATGTAGACCAGTCATCCGCACCAAAGGTATCGCCTTCGTTAATCAATACACCAGGTAGATTATCCACTGCGGCTAGCACGCTACTAAGATTAGCTTGCTGCTTGAACATATCTTCGCTTGTGGCGTTATTTGCGTATGAAACGCTTCGTCCAACAACGGTAATTTCTTCTATGCGTTCTTCTTCTGCGCCTGCTGCTTCTTCTGCCATTGCAGAAGACGGTGCACTTAGGGCAGCCATTGATGAAAGTGCAGCAAGCACCGCTAAAGAGAGTTTATTGTGTGATTTCATGTATTTCCCAGTAGTTTGTATTATTTGTGCACTACTTTAGGGGTGGATTGTTACAGTTGCGTTAAGTTTAATTGAACATTCAATTAATAAAATAAATAAGTCCCGTCGGAAGATAGAATTATGCTTAAACATACCTATACAAATAAGTTAGCGATGGGGTCTGTTATCTTTCCAATATATCCGTTAACTTTCTTTGCCCGTTTTTACTTTTCTAGCACTAGCATATGAGAGTAGGCAATTATCTGTGCGGAATAGTATTAGATTTAAAAGTTGGAGTGGCGTCTATTAAGGCATAAAAAAGCCCTCACGAAAGAGGGCTAAAAAGGGAAAAGCGTGTATTGATTGTGTCTTACTTTAAGACTGCGCTGCGGCTTGATAGCTAGTGTCTTCGCCTTTAGTGCCGCCTACTTGCTTTTTTGCGTAAAGCAATGCGTCGTGTAGTGTCTCAAAGTTAGGAATACCCGGGTGAGCTTCGTTAACACCTTCAAGTACCTTGTTCACTTCTGCATTAGCACCGCAAATGACCAACTGACGTCCCGCAGCAAGCGCATCTGACGTTACTGTGTCCACTGCCATCGCAGCAGATACGTCCATCAGCGGCACACGGGAGAAATCAAGAATGGTTACTTTAGAACCAGCTTTAACTCGCTCTCTCACATGGTGACCTAAATCTGCAGCAGCGCCGAAGCTTAGTGGACCGCCAAAGCTAAAGATTGAAACCTTATCTTTAAGCGACTCTAAAAGCTCGTTCTCTTTAGGATCATTAAGCGAATCAGGGATCTTCTTAAGCTCTTCAATTTGTAGCTGTGCAATTTGCTTAACGTAAGCAAGAGCAGCAAATACTACACCTACACCTACCGCAGTGATCAGATCTACAAATACCGTTAGTGCCAGTACCATGAGCATCAGACCAAAGTCCCAACGAGGGCCTTTGTGAGCGCGCTTCAGGTAGCTCCAGTCAATAATATCAAGGCCAACTTTAACCAAAATACCTGCAAGAACCGCGTGAGGAATTTGCGCCGCTAGCGGGCTAAGGCCGAGCACTATTGCAAGTAGCACCAACGCGTGAACCATACCCGAAACGTTGTATTTACCGCCACTGCGAATATTTACAACTGTACGCATAGTCGCACCAGCACCTGCGATACCACCAATAAGACCTGCAAACGTGTTGCCAATGCCTTGGCCGATAAGTTCTTTGTTACTGTCATGACGAGTACGCGTCATATTGTCAGCTACCAGCGATGTAAGCAGGCTGTCTATCGCGCCTAGTACCGCAAGAATGAATGCAGCCTCAAGAATAAGCAACGCTTTGCTCTGCTCAAAAACAGGTAGGTGCAAACTTGGTAGACCGGTAGGGATATCGCCTAAGACAGGTACTGTAAAAGCTAAGCTTACTAGCGTACCAATAATGAGCGCCGCAAGTGCTCCAGGCACAAACTTCCCTAGCTGTGGAGGCCACTTATAGGCAATAACGAGTGTACCTAGGCCAAGTGCTAAAGTAGCAAAGTCGATATCTGCAAGTGCGGTCGGTAAATAAGACAAAGCGCCAATTGTACCGCCCGGAGGCTCGTGTCCCAGCAAGCGGCCAATTTGCAAAATAATAATAATTGCGCCGATGCCCGACATGAAGCCCGATATTACTGGATAAGGCACTAACCGAATGTACTGGCCTACACCTAACACACCGAACACAATCTGGAATATACCCGCTAATATAACCGCCGTAAATATCAGGCTAGCGTCGCCCGAAAGACTTGCAAACAAGCCTGCAAGGACAACGACCATTGGCCCTGTGGGGCCAGAAATCTGGGCAGGTGTTCCGCCGAAAAGCGCCGCAAAGAAACCGACAGCGATAGCGCCGTAAAGACCCGCCATTGGGCCTAAGCCTGAGGCTACACCTAGGGCAAGCGCCAGTGGTAAAGCAACAATACCGGCAGTCAAACCACCGGTAAAATCACCACGTAAATTAGAAAAATTAACTTTCACCATACTAAAGAGCCTTATTCGGCGCGCGCAAGCTGCGCTTCTGCTGTAGACTCATCCATTACGTCGAATTCACCTGATTCAGTGTTGTAATAGAGTACATCCCCTGAACCAATGTTATACACCCAACCGTGAAGTTTAACCTGTCCAGTCGCTAGTTTTGCTGCAACAGCTGGATGTGTGCGAAGGTGCTGAATTTGTTGCACTACATTCTCTTTAGTCACCGCTTCTAGGTCGTCAATTGAAAGCTCTGAATGGCCACAGCGCTCTTTTACCACTTCGGTTGCCACACGGCAGTGACCTAGCCACTCTTTTACATGGGGCAGAGAGTCAAGGCCTGCAGGGTTAATAGCTCCCTTCATTGCACCACAGTCAGTGTGACCGCAAACAACAATATGTGAAACGCCTAATGCCGCAACAGCAAATTCGATAGAAGCAGTCATTCCGCCAGTTTGGTTGCTGTGAGGAGGTACAATATTGCCCGCATTGCGGCAAATGAAAAGCTCACCTGGGTCAGTCTGAGTAACAAGATTCGGGTCGATGCGAGAATCTGAGCACGTGATAAAAAGCACTTCAGGATTTTGGCCGTTTGCAAGCTTTTGAAACGTAGCTTTCTTGCCCGGATAAACTTCCTTCTGGAATTTAGCAACACCTGAGATAACGTGATCCATATAGAACTCCCAATTTTTTAATAATTGTAATGATTATGTAATTACGTCAGTTTCACTTGATAGATTAATAGTTTAATATACCAACTCGCGATAGCTAAATACTATCACCACAGTTTCAGTGGTAAACTTAAGTTTAGTAAAAGAAGATATTTCCCACCATGCAATTCAACGGAAAGACGCCGTCAATAAATCAAATACGCTACTTTGTAGCAGTAGCGAAATACCTAAGCTTCAGGCAGGCCGCGGGGATACTTGGAATTAGCCAGCCTACTCTGACCAGTCAAATTAGTGCGCTAGAAAACCTCTTAGGCTTAACATTGTTTGAACGTTCCCGCACCGGCACACTGTTGTCGCCTCAAGGTAAAGCACTGCTTGATGCAGCGGAAGAGGTTTTACAATCGTCGCAGAGGTTCAGTGAGATTGCCCGTGACTTATCTGAAGGTGAAGTAGTTACTTATCGCTTAGGTATTCCTCCCACCCTCGGGCCATACTTACTGCCTTTCGTGCTTCCTGATTTGCATAAGAGAAAACCTGGACTTCGATTTTATGTTCGAGAAGGCGCACCCAATGCGCTTCAACATGGTTTATTGCGTGGGGAGTACGACCTCATTCTCTCTCCGCTATCAGGAGAAAATTCACAGTTAATCAAGCATCCGCTTTTTAATGAACCCTTAAAGTTTGTCACGCCTTCTGATCACAAATTAGCAGGAAAAGCGTTCGTTAACCCCAAAGAGATCGCCGGTGAAAAAATACTTACCCTTGAAGATAAACATCATTTTCATCATCAAGTGCAGCGCATTTGTGATGAAATTGGCGCAGACTTACAACGTGACTATGAAGGCACAAGTTTGGATACACTGCGTCAAATGGTGGTAATGGGCATGGGCGTGGCATTTCTACCTGGTCTCTATATCCACTCTGAATTGCACAAACCTGAAGCACTGCATGTATGTGAGATTGCGAATATGCCAATTGAACGTCAGCATTCTCTGGCGTGGAGAAACACCGCGCCAGGTAGAAAAACTTTCAGAGATATTTCAATTATCATAAAAGAAATAATAGAAACTCGTCTCTCCGATGCGGTAACAATCGTCAGTACGACGTCAGGTTCTGTTTAAAAAATTCTAAACCATATGTGAGCGTTATGATTGATAGGCAACATTTGCGAATTATAAGAGCGATTGATGCAGAAGGCTCGATGACAGAAGCGGCGAAGTCGCTTTTTCTCACGCAATCGGCGTTAAGCCACGCAATGAAAAAGTTAGAAGCCCATTTCAATGTACCATTGTGGAACAAAGATGGTAGAAGACTTACACTCACGCAGGCAGGTCAAAGCGTACTGGGCTTGGCCAATCGGGTTTTACCTCAGTTTGAGCATACTGAAGCACAATTACGACGGTTTGCTGATGGCAAGCAGGGAATATTGCGCATCGGTATGGAGTGCTATCCTTGCTTTGAATGGCTGCTAAAAGTCGTCGCACCTTTTCTGAAAGCGTTTCCTGACGTCGATGTAGATGTCCGCAGAGCATTCTCCTTCGGTGGTCTTCAAGCGCTACACGGTTACGATATAGATATTTTGCTTACCCCAGATCCGCTCTCACTCGATACGATCACCTACACCCCTGTATTTGAATATGAACAAGTATTGGTAATGGATAAGCATCACCCTTTGGTAGAGAAACCCTTTATAACACCGAAAGATTTAAGCAACGAAACTCTCATTACCTACCCCGTAGAGCTAAGCCGACTGGACGTTTTCACTCATTTTTTGACGCCTGCCAATTGCACGGTGAGGCAGCATAAAACGATTGAAACCACTGAGATCATCTTACAAATGGTAGCTGCCGGGCGCGGTGTTACTGCACTACCTAAATGGTTAATTGATGAATCAAAAGAAAGCGAACTTCTGGCTTGTCGCTCGCTTGGAGAGCAAGGCGTATCAAAAACCTTGTATTTAGGCCATAGAAAAGCGCAGGACGTATTGGGGTTTGTAGATGATTTCATTTCTCTTTCTCAAACCCACAAACCATAACCCTTCTAAGCTTTATGGTGGAGATGCCATTGCTTTTCAGGAGTGGATGAATCGCTTGCCATATAAAATGGCAAGCGGGAAACCACTATTTTTACATGCAACTGAGTGCGCAGTACATTCAGCCACGAGAGGCACTAAATCTTAAATTGCCCCACCAGCTCTTTTAAGTCACCAGAGACAGTACTGAGCTGCGTCGCTTCCACCGCTAACTCTTCAGCGTGTTGACTAGTTTTGTCACTTAAGCTTGTGATTGCCACGAGCGACTTATTAATATCTTGCGCCACCTCCGTTTGCTGCTCTGTCGCAAGTGCTATGTGAGTACTTTGCCCGTGAACCAAACCTATAGACTGGGTAATGTCTTTAAGCGTTTCGACAACTTTTTCTGTCTTATCAACACCAGATTGAGAACGGGTTTGTCCTTCCTGCATAACACTGTTGGTCTGCTCAGACATCGCCTGCAATCGCTCTACCATTTTTCGTATATCAGTCGTCGATTCTTGTGTACGACTTGCTAATGAGCGAACTTCATCTGCAACAACGGCAAAGCCGCGCCCCTGTTCACCGGCTCTCGCCGCTTCAATAGCTGCGTTTAATGCAAGTAGATTAGTTTGTTCAGCGATGCTGTTAATGACGTCGACTACAGCACCGATGCTATCTGACTCTTTGCTCAATCCGCCCACAACTTCAACACCCTGACTGATGGCGTCAGCCAGCGCGCGAATTTCCCTCATGGCATCTTGCACTTGCTCACTGCCGGCTTGTACCAATTCATCTGCTTTAGTCGCAGCGTCACTGGACTGTGCCGCATTTCTTGAAATCTCAACAACGGTAGCGGCCATCTGCGTGACCGCCGCAGACACGTTGTCCACTTGGCTGCGCTCTTGATTAATTTCTTTGCTGGTGGCGTGACTTACGTCTCGAAGATGGTCAGCCGCATCAGAAACGGCCTTAGTGTTAGCGGCAGTATCTTTAAGTAGCGACCTCAGTTTATCGGTAAAGGTATTAAACTCTATGGCTAGTGCACCGATCTCGTCGTTGCTTTTAACTTCCAAACGCTTGGTTAAATCACCGTCGCCATGTGCTATTTCTGCCATTGCATTGCGCATTTCCACCAAAGGCTGAGTTACTTTCGCACTCGCCAAATAGGTAATAAGTGCTATTAATCCAATGATAACAATGGCGACGATAATTGCCGTAGTAATGGCACTATTTATTGGGCTATCTATGATGCTTGCAGGAACAAGAATACCCAGCGACCAGTTCATTTGTGGGTTGGTCAACTTAGCATGCTCAAAAACCGCAACATAGTCTCTTCCCTTCCAAGTTAGGGGCACAATACCAGATTCATTGGCTGCGATAATACCCGCCAACTTGCCAAAACCTTCGGTATCATCAAATACACTGTCGAAGTTTTGAATAGAAGAACTTAATGGTAGCGCTTTGCTCTGTTTTGGAAAGTAAACAATGTTTTGGTTTTCATCGAGTAAAAACGCCGTGCCTTGTTCTTCATAGCGAATGGCATCTATGACTTTACCGACCGTGCTAATAAGAATATCGACACCGCCAACGCCTAGTAACGTTCCGTTTTTATAAATCGGTGTTTGTACTACCGCAGATACGCTTCCATCTTGGGAGTCGACAGCAGGCGGCGTAACATATAACTTTCCTTTTTCAACGGCAGTGGTAAACCACGGTCGCTTAGTAGCAAAATAACCGGCGTTAGGATTGCCGGCATCAGGGCCTGACGTTTCGACGCCGACTCGCCCTTCCTCATAAAAATACTCACCTGTTTTGGCTGAACCAAAGAAAGCAGATTTAATAATGGGATCTTGGCTGCTAATGCCCTTAAAAGTGGCATAGATATCCTTGGATTGAGCCAGTTGGCTCTCGGGTGCTCCTCGCGTGCTATGACCCGCGAAAAAATCCTGTAGAAAAGGACTACTCAAAAACGCGCTAGCAACACCGCCATAGGTTGCGAAAAAGCCTTCGACATCATTTGCTTCACGGGCGACAAGGGATTTGACCTCTTTTTCTACACGACTGCGGGTGTTGTCTGCAACGGTATTGACCAAGAAAAACGCAGTGATAAGTAACATTAAAGCTATGCTACCACCAACGATAAGCATGAACTTTTTTTGGAGTGATATGGATTTCATTTGTACTTCTCATTGTGTACTAAACGCCACAACGTGTGAAAAGTGTATTCCAGCACTAGGGCCTGTTGACCTTTGTTGTACATTTTTGCAGCGGTCTTTGTGCCATCTAGACAAGGCGGATGTTTGACGGTTTAGTGGTTCTAAGTCGAAAACATTCAACGCAGTATAGATGGCACAAAGACGCTGCCCGAAGGGGTCGTTATGGAAGCCTTTTACTCTTCGTCACAGCCCTTTAACCTAGCCCACTAGGCTTGCAGGACTGTTTCGCGATTAAAAGGCTTCCATTTAGACCAAAATTCGTACATCAAAGGTCAACAGGCCCTTATAATTCGCACACATTACAAGTTTAGTTTTATTAGTATTAGGCGTGCAAGTGAGACTAGCTCGCCAGCACGTCTAATACTTTGAGATATACAGAGAAATTTTACAACCTCTGAAAGTCAATTCTACGAAAGTTTACATACAGAGTGAATTGAACGCTTTTAAGAATTAGCTGTAAAAGCAAAGATATGCGGTAGGCGTTGACACTTTTACATCGAAAGATTCGTTAGCAGGTACATTAAAACTAGTGCCAGTAACAAACGCCTGCCACTCTTCGCTTCCTGGTAACTTAACAACTAACTCGCCTTCGACCACTTTCATTAGCTCTTTTTGTGATGTAGAAAAGGTATATTCACCCGGCGACATAACCCCAGACGTACATGGTCCATTTGCAGACTCAAACCCAATCGAGCTTACTTTGTTGTCGAAATAATGGTTTACTTTAAAGCTCATAGCTACTCCTTTGATTAGGGGGCTGTTGATATTCACCAAGGTAGTTTTAGCAAAACGTTCAGCCCCTTGGGCTTATTCAGCGTTTCTGCCAAATAAGCATATGGTTATTGGCGGGCATGTCGATAATTTCGTTTAAGCTTAACTCGCCTGCCCAAGCAGTGAGCTCATTGATATCGCGGTAACCTCCATAGCCTCTTTCTAAAAGCGAGGTATGGAATGCCTGATTACTTTCAGATGTGAATTCACCACCATGAGTAAAAGGGCCATACTGGCAGAAAACGCCCCCTTTGGGTAAGTGCAACGCTACTGATTCAATGAGTAGCTTCGCCTCTTCTTTTTGCATGATATGCGCGGTGTTTGCCGTAAAAATGCCGTCTATGTCGAGGTTGGGAAAGTCATCTTGCCCAACGGTGAATGCAATGGGAGGTTTCACATTCCCCGTATTTGAATCACTCAGCCACGCGGCAATGCCTTCGTGATAATGTGGTTGGTCGCTTGTGTGCCAAATAAGATGGGGCAAATGCTCAGCCAAAAATACGGCGTGCTGACCTGTTCCACTCCCTATCTCTAATACCTGTCGGCAATTGGCAAATTTACGTTCAAGCACGCTCAAAATGGCGCGCTTGTTGTTTTCACAGGCCTGACTAAAAGGCTTTTCGATTTGCATACACGTTACCTGCCTAATCAGCATTAATCACTTAAGTTTGGACCCAACCACTTTTCAGCCTCTTCTAAGGTCCAGCCTTTACGTGTGGCGTAATCTTCTACTTGGTCAGCCTGGATTTTAGCTACGGCAAAATATTTAGCCTCAGGGTGTGCAAAATACCACCCCGATACCGATGCGCCCGGCCACATAGCGTAGCTCTCGGTCAGCTTCATCCCGGTGTGCTGCTCTGCAGATAACAAATCCCAAATTAGCTGCTTTTCGGTGTGCTCAGGACAAGCCGCATAGCCTGGCGCCGGACGAATACCTTGATACTTTTCGCGAATTAATTCTTCATTACTTAGTGATTCGTCTGCGGCATAGCCCCAGTAGTGCTTGCGCACTTGCTCATGTAGGTACTCAGCAAAAGCTTCAGCTAGTCTGTCGGCCACAGCTTTAACCATAATGCCATTGTAATCGTCGCCGGCTTTTATGAAGCTATCAGCCAGTTCGTCTTCGCCAATACCGCCTGTTACCGCGAATGCGCCTATATAGTCCTCGATACCGCTAGATTTATCGGCGACAAAATCTGCCAAACAATAGTTAGCAAATTTGTCTTTTAAGGTTTGCTGACGCAGATGGTGAGCAACGCCTTGGACCTCATTTCTCGACTCATCGCTGTAAATTTCTACATCGTCATTAACGCGATTTGCAGGAAATAGACCGATAACGCCTTTCGCTTGTAGGGTGTTATCAGCAATAATTTTATCTAACATAGCGTTAGCGTCACTGTATAGCGACTTAGCCTCATCACCCACAACTTCATCTTCAAGGATCCGTGGGTATTTTCCGGCCAAAGACCAGGTTAGAAAGAAAGGAGTCCAGTCGATGTACTTGCGAAGCGTTGCTAAATTAGCGGTAACAGGGGTAACACCCAAGTTCGCGGGCTTAACTGGCAAGGTAGTAAAGTCAGGCTTAAAGGCGTTTTCTCTGGCCTGTGCTAGCGTCACTGGCTTACTACGAGGCTTTTTACGTGCATGTTGTTCGCGTACGGTATCGTACTCTTTAGCAAGTTCTTGCGCGTAGATATCACGAGACGCTTTGTTGAGTAAGCGCTGACATACGCCAACAGCCCTACTCGCATTAGGCACATACGCAACAGGTGAATGGTAATTCTGTTCAATTTTTACCGCAGTGTGGGCTTTCGATGTGGTCGCACCGCCGATAAGTAATGGAATTTCGAAACCTTGACGTTCCATTTCTTTAGCAACGTGAACCATCTCATCAAGGGAAGGTGTGATGAGACCAGACAAACCAATCATGTCTACGTTTTCATCTTTGGCCGTTTGCAAAATTGTTGCCGCTGGCACCATTACGCCCAAATCGATCACTTCGAAGTTGTTACACTGAAGTACCACACCCACAATATTCTTACCAATATCGTGAACGTCACCTTTTACGGTAGCTAAAAGAATTTTACCGTTACTTTTAGCATCATCAGACTTTTCTTCTTCGATGTACGGCTGTAAGTGTGCCACCGCCTTTTTCATCACTCGGGCCGACTTGACCACCTGAGGGAGAAACATTTTTCCTTCGCCGAACAAATCACCCACCACGTTCATGCCGTCCATTAACGGCCCTTCAATAACGTGTAGCGGACGCTCGGCCTGCTGGCGAGCTTCTTCAGTGTCTTCAATGATGTAGTCGGTAATTCCTTTAACTAGAGCATGTTCTAAGCGCTTATTAACGTCTTGCTCACGCCAGCTTAAGTCTTCTTTTGCTGCAGCTTTGCCGTCACCTTGATAGTTAGGTGCAATGTCTAACAAACGCTCAGTAGCATCGCTTCTGCGATTCAGGATCACGTCTTCAACGGCTTCACGAAGTTCAGCTGGAATTTCGTCATACACCTCTAGCTGACCAGCATTTACGATAGCCATATCCATACCAGCGCGTATGGCGTGATACAAAAATACCGAGTGCATCGCCTCTCGCACTGGATTGTTTCCCCTGAACGAGAAAGAGATATTAGAGAGCCCGCCAGAAATATGGGAGTGCGGGCAGGTCTGACGTATTTCGCGGGTAGCTTCAATGAAATCTACTGCATAATTATCATGCTCTTCGATCCCCGTTGCTACGGCAAAAATATTGGGGTCAAAAATAATGTCTTCAGGTGGAAAACCGATTTCCTCTGTCAGTAGCTTGTAGCTGCGCTGACATATTTCTACTTTGCGCTGCTGCGTGTCGGCCTGCCCTTTCTCGTCAAAGGCCATCACCACGGTTGCAGCACCGTAGCGTTTGATGAGCTTTGCTTGATTTAAGAAAAGTGCTTCACCTTCTTTTAAACTAATTGAATTAACAATGGCTTTGCCTTGGACGCATTTAAGCCCAGCTTCAATCACTTCCCATTTAGACGAATCAATCATAATGGGTACGCGGCTGATATCCGGCTCAGAGGCAATAAGATTCATGAAGGTGATCATGGCCTGCTTGGAATCAAGCATAGCCTCATCCATATTGATATCGATGATTTGCGCGCCGTTTTCGACTTGCTGTCTTGCAACATCAAGCGCGGCTTCATAATCACCATCAAGGATAAGACGTTTGAAGCGAGCCGAACCCGTAACATTGGTTCGCTCACCTATATTAATAAATGTGGAAAATTCTGCGCTCATAATGCCCTCCTAGTGTACAAACGGCTCTAGGCCTGACAAACGCATTTTAGGTTCAAATTGAGGCACTTTTCGTGGCGCGATACCCTCAACAGCATTTGCAATATCGCGGATATGCTCTGGCGTACTGCCGCAGCAGCCACCCACAATATTGACAAGTCCCGACTGGGCCCACTCTTTGATATGTTCCGCCATTTCGGGGCCTTCCATATCGTACTCGCCAAATTCATTGGGTAATCCAGCATTGGGATGAGCAGAAATAAGGCACTCGCTAACCGCGGCAACTTCATCGACATATTGTCGCAGAAGGTCTGGACCTAAAGCGCAGTTTAACCCGAAAGAGAAAGGGCTGATGTGGCGCATTGAGTAATAAAACGCCTCAGCGGTTTGCCCCGATAGCGTACGCCCTGAGGCATCGGTAATTGTCCCCGATACCATCACGGGTAAAAACTTGCCTAATTTTTCGAATACAGACTCCACGGCAAACGCCGCCGCCTTCGCATTTAGCGTGTCGAAAATAGTCTCTAGCATGATCAAGTCTACACCACCCTCGATAAGTGCCTCGGTCGACTCGCTATAGGCTTCAACTAACTCGTCAAAGGTTACGTTTCGTTTACCAGGGTCATTTACATCTGGTGATATTGACGCCGTGCGATTTGTTGGCCCTAGTACACCCGCTACGAATCTTGGTTTATTTGGTGTTTTTGCCGTGAATTCATCGGCTGCTTTACGCGCTAACTTTGCTGCAGCAAGGTTAATATCACGAGAATGCGCCTGCATGTCGTAATCAGCCATAGCAATGGTTGTCGCGTTAAACGTGTTGGTTTCGATAATGTCTGCGCCAGCGTCAAAGTAATCGCAATGAATCTGGTAAATAATATCAGGCTGGGTAATCACCAGCATATCGTTATTACCTTTTACGTCGCAGTGCCAATCTGCGAACTGGGTTCCGCGATAATCGGCTTCTTCTAGTTTGTGGCGCTGGATCATTGTGCCCATCGCACCATCAAGTATAAGAATACGTTGTTTAGCGGCTTCTGTAAGCGTTGCCTGCGCGCTTGAATTTGTTCTTTGGCTCACGTGCTACCTCTTTGGCTGTGACTTTTCAGCAAGCTGACTTAAATCGTAAGGAGTGGTCTGATAGACATAGTAATTCAGCCAGTTTGTAAACAACAGGCTACCGTGTGAGCGCCACTGTACAATGGGAGACTTGGCTGGATCATCTCCTTCAAAATAATTTTTTGGAATTGCAGGGGTTTGCCCTGCTGATAGATCTCTAAAGTATTCGTCTTTGAGTGTATCAGGATCATACTCTGGATGACCGGTTACGAATACCATCCGTTTATCATCTGAAGCGACAATATACGCACCTACATCATCTGACTCTGCCACTACGTTTAGGCCATCTACACTGTTGTATTGCGATGTTTGAATGTGACCATACCGAGAATGAGGGGCAAAGAATGTTGGATCAAAACCTCTTAATAACTCGTTATTAGGATCATTGACGTGATGTTTAAATACGCCTGAAAACTTTTCGTCTCTTATTTCTCGGGTAATGCCATAAAAGTGATACATAGCAGCGTGAGCAGCCCAACAAAGATATAGCGTTGAGTTAACATGACGCTGTGCCCACTCTAAAATTGTGGTCATAGTGTCCCAATACTTCACTTCTTCATAATCAATTAGAGCAAGAGGCGCTCCTGTTACAATGAGACCATCGTACTTCTTGTTCGCTACGGCAGAGAAGTCGTGATAAAAAGCGTCCATATGCGACTGCGGCGTGTTTTTTGGCGCTTGATTGTCAATACGAATAAGGTCCACATTGATTTGAAGCGGTGTATTTGAGAGCAAACGAAGTAGCTGTACTTCCGTTTCGATCTTATTCGGCATTAAATTAAGAATACCAACCTCAAGAGGACGAATATCCTGATTAGCCGCCCTGTCCATGTCCATGGTAAAAATATTTTCACCTAGTAGTACATTCTGTGCAGGCAATTGCTCAGGAATACGAATTGGCATAGAGGGCTCCAGTGATAAATTACGATATCTGTATTGTGTCTATAACTGGGAATATGTCAACATCTTTACGTCTAGACGTCTAAACGTTTTTCTTTTCAGATTTGTAGAACTGTTTTGTTAATTACCTTGTTTGTGCACCATAACCAGCATTTCCGCCTCTGCTCTTGGTATATCACAGGCTTCAATAATCTCGTCAATGCTTGCCCCTTGCTTCACAAGCTCTGCTGCTCGCTGATAAAGGCGTAAAGAAGGATCTTGTAACCTAAGCTCGCGAAGCTCATTTTCAATGCTTATCTGCTTTTCATCTAGCTCTTTGAGGTGTCGAGTGATAACTATAGTTCTAGCCTGCGCTTCAGACTGCTGATTATTCGCGTTGTTTGCCAACGCTTCTACTCGGGCGAGCGCTTCAATATGCTCAGCTTGGCTAGTTTCTATAGAAGTACGCAGCTTACGAACGTGCGAGTACAACAGCCCAATCGTCACGGCAAGTACAACCACTAACACAATCAAAACTAGTTCTAACAAGGTAGGTGCAGCAAGCTGCCAATCCATGGACGTAACCCTTGGGGAAATGCAGGCAGTACTAAATAATACTGCCCAGTCATTTATTTAGATATTGCTAAGCTCATCCCACTCTTCATCGCTTAGCAATTTATTAAGGTCAACAAGAATGAGTAATTCGCCATCGCGGTTACTAACGCCCTGAATAAACTTGGCGCTTTCCTCTGTGCCCACGTTAGGTGCACTGTCAATCTCTGAAGACTTCAAGTAAACCACCTCGGCCACGCTATCAACCAAAATTCCAACAACTTGCTCGTCAGACTCAATAATTACAATACGTGTGTTGTCTGTTATCTCTGTTGGCGGCAAACCAAATCGTGCACGAGTATCAATCACCGTTACCACGTTACCACGCAGATTGATAATACCTAATACATAATCGGGCGCACCGGGAACCGGAGCTATCTCGGTATAACGCAACACTTCTTGAACTTGCATTACGTTAATACCATATGTTTCATCACCTAGGCGATACGTAACCCATTGAAGGACTTCGTCATTGCTGTCGGTGGCATTACTACTTGTTCTTTCGTCGGTCATGAACCTGGCTCCCAATACTATGGCGTCTGGTCGTTACTGCTTAAGCCTTTGTTAAGCATAGATATTAATTCTTCAACGTCAATTAACGCGCACATTTTTTCTTTAACCATCCCCGCTAACCAGGGACGTTTTCCTGTGGACTCGCGCCATTTAACATCATCTGTAGTCAAATTGACCGTATTAACAAGCTTTTCACTTGCCAACCCCCACAAACTTTCTCCTAACATAATAAGATATCGGTAGTTGAGCGATTGTGCGAGGTTTTCATCATATTTTTCTGGCATTACCCACTTTGCTGAATCCACAACATTGAGTTTAGACTCTCTGTGCAGCATTACACCCATAAACCAATCAGGTTTTCCGAAAAGTGGCCCAATTTTCTCAATTTGATGAATTCCGCCTAGGGTAGTTAACGGTACCGCTAGCGTTAAACCTGCCACTTCAAAGAATAGCGCTTGAAAACGAAAACCGAGAGTATCCTTTAGTGGTACTTTCGATTTAATTTCAGTGTCTAAAAGCCTATTTTCCTGACTCTCGGTTTGAGCTACTGGGTTTCGCTTATTATCCTCAACAGAGTTAAGCGTCGACGTCTCTATAATCGACGTTACCTTTTCTGCGATCGCCTCTTCTTTGTGCTGGGTAGAATCTTGCTCTTCAACGCCTAATAGGGTTGTTTCCGCTATTTGTTGAGACGCTTGCTCAAGCAACTTAGCCGTGCGCGCAGTAACATCTTCCGGTGTTTCAGGCTCTTTGAGAAGGCTATCTAAGTAGGCCTCCATCACTTCTTCACGGGCAAAGGGTGATTGCTTGCTCATTATTTTATTACTTCTCCAACACGGCTAATAGCTTCGCATAAGCAGACACACCACGAGTTTTAGGATAAGCAGATGAAATAGGCAACTGCACTAAACTGGCATCTCTAAAGTGAGTATCTACGGGGATTACCCCTTCCCACACGCGCTCACCATAATCGCTTAATAACTTTTTACGTGATGCTAGCGCAGCGTTCGTTCGCTTATCAAACATAGTTGGAATTATCACTGTATCGAAGGTTTTATTTAACGAACGCCCCATAATTTCCATGGTCCGAATCATTCTGTCTAACCCCTTTAGTGCCAAATATTCTGTTTGCGTGGGTACAATTACTTTGTCGCATGCTGCTAGTGCATTGACCATAAGTACCCCTAAAACTGGTGGGCAATCAATAATCGCCACATCAAATTCATCAGCAATTTTAGCCAGGGCCTTTTTAAGGACTAACCCCATTCCTTGCTCACTCCCCATCGTCCTATCAAGGGTGGCTAACGCCATTGTGGCAGGCAGCACATACAGATTGTCTAACTTCGTTGGACTTAAGCAATCCATAACGTTATCGGCAGAAAGTGAACTAGACTGAATAAAAATATCGTAGACTGAATGACTCGTTGCTTCAGCGTCAATACCGAAATAATAACTCAGAGATGCATGAGGGTCGGTATCTATCATAAGTACACGCTTTCCCTGCTCTGCAAGCAAACCACCAAGGCTCACCGTAGTGGTTGTTTTCCCCACTCCGCCTTTTTGATTTGCTACAGTCCACACTTTCATGATGTTTATTCCGTTAGAGTCCAACGCGCTAGCGCATCTCGGTTTGAACGCAACTACCTATATCGTCAATATTAATGTTCTTGCTCGATATATTAGCAACCGCTACAGCTTGCGGCATGCCATATACAACACAAGAATCTTGATCTTGGGCCCAAATGGTTGCGCCTTTGTCTTTCAACAATCGACAGCCTTCCCGACCGTCTGCACCCATTCCCGTCAAGATAATGCCTAAAACATCACCACCAAAAGCTTTAGCCAATGAACCAAACGTAAGGTCTACGCTAGGTTTATAATTGACCTTTTCCGACGCGCTTGCATCGGTTATTACTATGCTTTTGCTCAGACCAATATTTTCTATCAGCATTTGCCTGCCACCCGGAGCCAGATAGGCGTGGCCCGGTTTTAATACGTCGCCATGCTCAGCCTCTTTCACGCTTATGTTGCAGTTTGAATTTAACCGTTGCGCAAACGCGGTGGTAAACGTACCAGGCATATGCTGGACAAGCAAAATAGGGTACGGAAAGTCTGCAGGTAAAGGCGCAAGCACTTTTTGAAGAGCAACAGGCCCGCCAGTAGATGCACCAATCGCTAAACATTTATAGCGTTTCCCCGTTGCCCTGACCGACGATACAGTGGGTTGCTTTGTTGCATCCTTATGCCCGGACAATAATCCAGAGGTTTTAAAGAAAGCCTGTTTGGGCGCATTATCTGGGAGCTGTCTTGTTTCCGTTGCCCTAAATAACGGACGCCTAAGACCAACGCCCCTGCGCGCTATCAACCTAACTTTGGTGCACAATAAATGAGATGCTTCTTTTCTATCTTGCGCAATATCTTCAAATTTCTTTGGCAAGAAATCGAGCGCGCCTGCTTCAAGGGCATCAAGCGTGGCTTGGGCGCCGTGATAGGTTAAGGATGAAAACATAAGGATCGGCGTAGGCTTTTTATCCATGATAGCCTTCACCGCAGAAATACCGTCCATTACCGGCATCTCCACATCCATTGTTATTACATCTGGTTTAAGCGCTTCTGCTTTTTCTAGTGCATCACGACCATTTCGCGCTTCCCCGACTACTTCAAGTTCTTTATCGCTGTCGAGTATTTCTCTTACCCGACGACGATAAAATGTCGAGTCGTCCACCACAAGGACTTTAAAGACCATGGATTACTATTCCTATTAATTCATCGCCTTACTTAATGGGTTTACGCGCATACCGTTTTAGAAGGCTCGGAACATCTAAAATAAGTGCAATTCCACCGTCTGAAGTTATGGTTGCTCCAGCCATGCCAGGTGTCCCCTGTAGCAAGGCATCAAGCGGCTTTATAACCACCTCTTCTTGACCTATTAGCGCGTCTACTACGAATCCAACTTGCTGTGTACCTATTTGTACAACAACCACGTGACCTTTATCTCTTTCAATATTTTTAGGGCCACGAATCAGCCATTCGCCGAGGAAGAACAACGGAATTGCTTTTGAACGAACTATCATTGTTAGCTGGCCATCGACCGTGTTGGTCTTCTTGATGTCCATGTTTATTATTTCGTTCACCGCGCCTAATGGTAACGCAAAGGTCTGTTTTCCTACAACAATCATTAGAGTAGGAAGGATAGCTAACGTTAAAGGGACTTTGATATCAAGTCGGGTACCTTTACCTAGCTGTGAATCGATATTGACCGTACCGTTGAGCTGGTTAATTTTAGTTTTAACCACGTCCATGCCCACACCTCGACCAGAAATATCGCTAATTTCTGTCTTGGTAGAAAAGCCCGGAGCAAAAATCAAGTTGAACGCTTCAACATCAGACATACGCGCTGCCGCATCAGCATCTAACACGCCACGACTAATGGCTATCTCCTTGAGCTTCTCAGGGTCCATGCCCTTGCCGTCGTCTTCAATGGTAAGAAGGATATGATCACCTTCTTGAGACGCTGACAGTTGGACGGTTCCCATTCTTGGCTTGCCCGCTGCCGCGCGATCATCAGGCATTTCAATGCCATGATCTACCGAGTTTCTAACCAAATGCACTAATGGATCGGCCAGTGCTTCAACCAGGTTTTTGTCTAAATCTGTTTCTTCACCAACAAGCTCAAGCGTAATTTCTTTCTTTAAGCTTCTTGCGAGATCTCGAACAACGCGAGGGAAGCGACCAAATACCTTTTTAATTGGCTGCATCCGCGTTTTCATTACCGCACCCTGTAGGTCGCCAGTAACTACATCAAGATTAGCAATCGCTTTAGACATGCTTTCATCGTTGCTATTAATACCAAGGCTAAGCAAACGATTTCGCACCAGAACAAGCTCACCCACCATGTTCATTATCTGATCAAGGCGTTTAGTATCAACCCGCACGGTTGTTTCGGCTTGAGGTGCAGAGGCAGCCGCTTTCTTATCATCCTTTTTAGGTGGAGCACTTGCTGCTTTTGCTGGCGCGCTGGGGGTAGATGGCGCTGGAGCACTTGGTGCAGGAGTTGGTTTTGGCGCTGCCTCTTTGGCTTTTTGAACAGCTTCAGTCGCTGCCTTGTCGACAGGTGGCTCTACCTGCTTAGGCGCTTCACCTAACTTGGTTGGTCCTTGACCTGAACCATGTAATTGGTCAAGAAGGGCTTCAAATTCGTCATCGGTAATTTCTTCGTCACCGCCTGTGCTTGAAGATGCTGGCGCTGCAGGCGCTTTAGTCTCTACAGCTGGCGCTTCGTTGGCGCTGAATTGACCTTTGCCATGTAAATCGTCTAACAGCGCTTCAAATTCTTCGTCGGTAATATCGTCGCTATCACTTATCGCAGAGGCAGTTGAAGCGGTGGGCTTTGACTCGGATGCAGAAGGCGCTTCAATCGAACCTGATGATGAGCGACCCGGTGCCGAAGAACCGTGAAGTTCATCGAGCAGCGCTTCGAACTCATCTTCAGTGATTTCGTCAATACCGCCACCGTTATCGCTTTTACTCTCTGCCTCTGCTGTAGGTTCTTCTATTACTAGCTCTGGCTCATCCGCAGCGGTTTCTTGTACAGGGGCGCTTAAAGAGTCGAATATGTTTTCGTCTGGCGTTTCAGGACGACTCAATTTATGCAGTGTATCAACTAACTGCGCGTCTGCAGGTTGCAGTGGCTCCTGAGCCTTCACTCGTTCAAACATTTCTACAACCACATCGGTGGCCTGCAGAATAATATCCATGAGTTCAGGGGTTAAAGTTCTTTGCCCGTTTCGCATCACATCGAATACGTTCTCTGCACCGTGGCAAATTTCGACGAGTTCTGTGAGAGAAAGGAAACCAGCGCCTCCTTTTACTGTATGGTACCCTCGGAATATTGCGTTCAGTAAATCCGCGTCTTCCGGGTTGTTTTCAAGATCAACGAGCTGTTCTTGTAATTGTTCAAGAATCTCTCCAGCTTCAACCAGAAAGTCCTGTAATATATCCTCGTCAACATCAAACGACATGCGCCCGCTCCCCTAAAAACCTAAGCTAGACAAAAGATCATCTACGTCATCTTGGCCTGAAACGACATCATCTCGTTTTTCGGCGTCAATAATTGGGCCTTCTGCCTCTACACCATCTATCTTATCGGCCTTAACACGAGATGGTTTAGTATGTTCTTCTCCATCGCGCTCGCCAAACATGGTAAGCATGTTGACTAAGCTGTCCTCCACCTCTTTTACAAGGTCAATAACGCGACGAATAACTTGCCCCGTCAAGTCCTGATAACCTTGGGCCATCAGCACTTCAGTAAGCAGTTGTGTTAGTTTAGCTGACTGAAGCGAACCTTCTTCTAATAATTCGTCTAAGTCTGCACACAACGCTTTGAATTCACCAAGCTCAATTTGGCGATTCATTAACTTTTTCCATTCTGGCATTACCTTATCGATGCGCATTGAAAGCATTTCTGCTATTGGCATGCTCGCTTCAACGGCATCCATAGTAGTATTAGCAGCTTTTTCAGTTTCTTCAATAACGTAAGTCAGGCGGGACTGAGCATCCGGAATATCGTCGGTTGCTAAGTTTTTAATGCGATCATCAATCTGAAAGTTATTTAACGCGTCATGAAGTTGACGCGTTAATTTTCCTACTTCAGCAAACAACTCAACGTTTTCTTTCATTGATGCTGCTTCAAGTAGGGCATTGGCTGAAGCGTTATCACCTTCTTCAAGATAAGTAACGAGTTGCTTGGCTTCTTCCAACGAAATTGGAACGTTTATATTCGTTGCCATCCAGTAAACCTCATTTATCTGGTGAGCGTCTGGATCAACCTAAACGTTCGAAAATTTTGTCTAATTTTTCTTTTAGCGTTGCTGCTGTAAAGGGTTTTACTACGTACCCGTTCACACCGGCTTGCGCTGCAGCAACGATTTGTTCTTTTTTAGCTTCAGCAGTAACCATAAGAACAGGTAAATGTTTAAGCTTGTCATCTGCTCGAATTGCGCGAAGCAAATCGATACCTTGCATGCCGGGCATGTTCCAGTCAGTAACAACGAAGTCAAAATCACCTTGCTGCAACATTGGCAGTGCAGTGCTTCCGTCATCCGCTTCTTGGATGTTGGCAAAACCTAAGTCTTTAAGAAGGTTTTTGATGATACGTCTCATGGTAGAAAAATCATCAACCACAAGAATTTTCATACTTTTGTCCAAAATAGCCTCCAATGAGGGGTTAATTGTTATTAATTTCTATTCTTCGTCAGCCTGCCACGACTTCATTCGTGATTTGAGTTTTAACATGGCCTGACTGTGAATTTGACTGACTCTTGACTCACTTACATCAAGAACCTCACCAATTTCTCGTAAATTCAATTCTTCATCATAGTACAAAGAAAGCACAATCGCTTCCCGTTCAGGTAGCGTTGTAATCGCTTGGGCAAGTGCTTTTTGAAAAGCGCCCTGCATCAAGTCTTCCAGCGGCGCATCACTGCCTCTACTCTGCTCAGTAGTGATTACGTCCTCCGACACACCCAAATCTTCTATTCCGACAAGTTTGCCGGCATTTACTTCATTGAGCATTTGGTGATAATCCTGCAAGCTTACGTTAAGCTTTTCAGCAATATCAGAATCTCTTGCATCCCTTCCGGTCTCACCTTCTACTTGGGATATCGCTTCCGAAATAGCACGTCCGTTACGATGGACTGAACGAGGGGTCCAGTCTCCTTTGCGTATTTCGTCTAGCATTGCTCCGCGAATACGGATGCCTGCAAAGGTTTCAAAGCTAGCTCCCTTAGAGCCGTCAAAATTTCGTGCAGCTTCCAAAAGCCCAATCATGCCTGATTGGATAAGGTCATCAACAAGAACACTTGCAGGCAACCTAGCCATCAAGTGATGCGCTATACGCTTAACCAATGGCGCATGTCTTTCGACTAACTGCGACTTATCGGTTTGTTGTTGATAAGCGGCTGCCTTGCTGTTCAACGCTGATTTCCTACTGCTTTTTCTGCAACAAGTTGTTCAATAAAAAATTCAAGATGTCCGCCTGGCTGAGCCGGGATGGGCCATGACAATGCTCTACTAGCAAGTTGTGTTATGGCCACTGCGGCTGGAGAGCCTGGATAGGCATCTACAATAGCCGTTTGTTTTCTTACGGCTTTGCGAATATTTTCATCAAATGGAACCGTTGCCACTAATTCTAGTGCAACATCCAAAAAACGCCCTGTCACTTTACTTAATTTACTAAATAATTCTTGGCCTTCACGCACGTCGCGTACCATATTAGCCACTACCTTGAAACGAAAAACGCCATGTTCGCGATTTAAGATTTTTATTAGGGCGTAGGCATCGGTTAGTGACGTAGGCTCGTCGCAAACCACGACCATGATATCTTGAGAAGCCTTCGAGAAACTCAATACCATGTCTGAAATTCCAGCAGCAGTGTCGACAATCAGCACGTCTATCGGCGTTCTTAGCTCGCTAAAAGCGCGGATCAAACCTGCGTGTTGAGTTGGGGATAACTCTGCCATCGACTGCGTGCCAGAGGTGGCCGGCGCAATCTTGATCCCGTGCGGACCGGTGACGAGAACATCGTCAAGGGTACATTCACCTGAAAGCACATGAGATAAGTTTTTCTCTACGCGAAGTCCTAGCATAACATCAACGTTTGCCAGACCGAGGTCCGCGTCAAGTACCATGACTCGCTTACCCTGCTTCGCCATAGCGATAGCGGTATTGAGAGTAATATTTGTTTTACCAACGCCACCTTTGCCTCCGGTGACGGCGATAACCTTGATTAACCGTGATTGCTTCATTTTTCTTAAGCTACTCGCTTGATCGTCAATCATACTACTTATGCTGTTTTAATTGCGTTGTTACTACTAGTATGATTCAAACCGTACTTTTTATAAAGCTTTGCAGCAGCGGAAACTAAAGATTTCGCCTCTGCAATCTTAATGTCTTCTGGCACTTTCTGACCATCGGTGACATAGCTAACCGGTAGTTGGTACTCAACGGCAGCGCTCAATACCTCTCCCAAAGAGTAGCATTCATCTAACTTCGTGAAAATACAGCCACTTAATTCAATATCATCATACGCTTGGATGATTCTCTGAAGCGCAGGATATTGAGTATTGGCTTGCGCCACCAAATATTTTTTCACTTTAGGCATTTGACCGTTGTCAAATTGCTTAATCTGTTTAATTAATCGACTATCGCGCTGACTAAACCCTGCCGTATCGATTAATACTAGTCGCTTATGACGAAGTTGGAATAATAAATCGGCTAACTCTTCACTAGTCTGCGCTTTTCTTACCGTACAGCCAATTATTTTTCCGTATGTCGCTAGCTGCTCATAGGCAGCTATTCTATACGTATCTATGGTGATCATAGCGACTGACTCTGCACCATACTTTTGCGCATAACGGGCTGCCAATTTGGCAACTGTTGTTGTTTTACCTGTTCCGGTAGGACCAACCAACGCAACCGCACCTTGTGAACTAAGTATATCGTTCCCCGTCACATTTATGCGATTAGCCAATAGGTTAAGAAGATAAATCCACGCGTCACGTTCGTTATAGTGAGCTGGCGTGTAATTTATTAGCTGATTAGCGAGAGCATTGCTCAACCCCATATCAACTAAACGCGTGGTCAAGTACTGGTGAACTGGTTTTTGACGCTTATTTTTTGCTTCCATAAGGTCAGCAACTTGGTATTGCAGAACGTCCCGTAGAGACGCAAGCTCTTCTTTTATTTGTGCAAGTTCTGCCGATTGTGTCATTGGCGCTTCGCCAATGCTTGAGGCTTGGTGGTCAGGAAAGGGTAAGTCATGAGCACGATGACCAGCATTCTGCTGGCTTTCCACATCATCAATAAATGCATCAGAAAAATCCAAATGTGACGCTATCTCGTTGGCGTGCTTTGCATTAGCTGACATAGATTGAGGGCGTTGCTGGGTGTGGATTTCAGCAACGTTAGATAATGTTCCTGGATTGGCTGTCGCAGCCGCAGCACCATGCTGTTTTTCTAATAACGCTTTTAGGCTATCTGGACCGTCGTCGCCAATTATTTCACTCAAGCTTGGCGTAGCCTTTTGACCAGGGGCTTTTGATGCTGCTTTAGGAACAGTGAGTTTTGCATCGGGTTCTTTATCGTAAGCTGCAACAAGCTCTATACCATCAGCCACTTTGCGGTTTGACATGATAACTGCATCACTGCCTAACTCTGCTTTAACTTGGCTTAACGCCTCACGCATATCTTTGCCGAAGAAACGTCTAATTTTCATTGCAACCTCTCCAATCACCCAGCGTCAGATTATTGACCGACCGAACTGACTATTTTTATTTGTTTGTCATCAGGAACTTCTTGATAAGACAGCACATGAAGCCCAACAACCGAATATTTTAAGAAGCGAGAGAGTACCGGTCTCAGCATGCCAGATGTTAGAAGCACAGCAGGCTCACCTTCTAACTCTTGTTGCTGACTGGCTTGTTGCAGTGATTTTTGCAACTTATCTGCCAAGCCTGGTTCAATACCAGCACCGTCTTCGCCACCTGCTTGAAGTGACTGGTGCAACATCTGTTCCAACTCTGGCGCCAAGGTTATGACAGGTATTTCTTTCGCCCCTTGCGTGATCTCTTGAACAATAAGTCGTTTAAGTGCGATACGTACCGCAGATACAAGTACATCAGGGTCTTGACTGCGAGTACCATACTCACTTAGGGTTTGAACGATGGTTCGCATATCGCGAATAGGCACACCTTCAAATAGCAATGTTTGCAGTACTTTCACCACTGTACTAAGCGGAAGAATATCAGGTACCAAACCTTCAACAAGTTTAGGGTGCTGTTTGGCTAGCATATCAAGAAGCTGCTGGGCTTCCTCGTGGCCAAGTAACTGATAGGCGTTGTTGGTCAACAGCTGACTCAAGTGGGTTGCTACCACGGTAGCCGCATCCACAACCGTATAACCCAATGTCTGTGCATGCTCTCGTTTGTTTGGTTTAATCCATACTGCATCCAGACCAAATGCTGGGTCCTTGGTTGCTCGTCCTTCTAGTTTACCGAAAACCTGTCCAGGATTAATGGCAAGCTCTTCGTCATGACTAATCACTGAATCACCAATAGTAACGCCTAGCATGGCAATGGTGTATGTATTGGGCTCTAGGTCTAAATTATCGCGAATATGAACGGGTGGAATAAGAAACCCAAGCTCTTGAGACAGCTTTTTACGCACCCCTTTAATACGCGTCAATAACTCACCACCTTGTGACTTATCAACGAGTGGAATAAGGCGATACCCTACTTCTAAACCAATAGTATCAACTTGTTGTACATCGTCCCAGCCCAACTCTTTCACTTCTGGCGCGACGGTTTCGCTCTTAGACACATTGTCGGGTACTGCAGGTGCAGCAGCCTTTTTCCGAGCTTGTACCGTTTGAAAATAAGCAAAGCCTGCAATCAAGAAAGAAAAACCAAGAAACGCTATGTGAGGCATTCCCGGAATGATCCCCATGACAAATAGCACGCCCGAAGCAATGTATAGCGCCTGATTATTTCCCAGCTGGCCGCGTATTTCTTTGCCCATTTCCTGAGATTCATTTTCACGAGTAACGATAATTGCGGTGGCAACTGAAAGCAGTAGTGAAGGAATTTGAGCGACCAGACCATCACCTATGGTCAAGATTGTGTAGATTTCTATTGCGTTTCCGAATGAAAGGCCATGCTGAATCATGCCAATAAATAGGCCGCCAACAATGTTGATTAGCATGATGAAAAGCCCGGCAACTGCGTCACCTTTCACAAACTTTGATGCACCGTCCATCGAGCCATAAAAGTCAGCTTCTGCAGTAATCTCTTCACGACGCTGGCGCGCTTGATCTTGGTCGATATAACCCGCATTCAAATCCGCATCAATTGCCATTTGCTTGCCTGGCATAGCGTCAAGAGTAAATCTTGCACTTACCTCAGAGATACGGCCAGCACCAGCGGTGACTACTTTAAAGTTGATAATAAGTAAAATAGCAAAAACAACGATACCTACGGCATAGTTGCCACCAATAACAACGGCGCCAAAGGCTTCAATTACTTTTCCCGCGGCATCTCCGCCCTCATGACCGTAAAGCAATACAACCCGCGTGGATGCCACGTTTAACGCAAGTCGAAGTACTGTTGCAATTAACAAAACAAGAGGGAAAATACCAAAATCAACAGGTTTTTGAGTGAGAACAGCAACCAATATGATGACGAGAGATAACGCAATATTAAAACTGAAAAGCACGTCCAGCAGGAAAGGCGGCATGGGTAAAATAACCATGCCCATGATTGCCAAAAGGACGATGGGCGCGCCTAGACCACTCGTAAAATTTTGCAGCTGATTTTTATCGAATCGCTGAAGATAACCGGATAACTGCATGGCTTGGTGTCTCTCTATCAGAAAATTGACGCTTTATATGAATCTGAAAGGGAGTTTTCAACTAACGTGCCAGCTTTATTACTAAACTGCTAATCGGCTAAAAATAGCGCTATCTTGATTATGGTAAGCTTTTTCCGGACGATGACTGTGATTATCGACGATATTCTGGCGGAATGGGCAAATCTCGCTTGAGCGGTTTAGGCCGCTTGCCTTTCCCTGCCCTATGCGCCTTCAATTGATACACATGAGCTAGCACCTGCGCTACCGCCATAAATAAAGCGTTGGGAATTTCATCGTCGACTTCTGTTGAATAGAAAATAGCGCGAGCTAGCATCGGAGAGGGGATTAAAGGTACATTATTTGCGGTAGCGATTTTTCTGATGTGCATTGCTAACTCATCTGCACCTTTAGCGACAACCACTGGCGCTCTTAAACCCTTTTCATCGTATTTAATAGCGACAGAAAAGTGAGTTGGGTTGGTAACAACCACGTCTGCTTGAGGCACTTCCTGCATCATTCGCTTGGTTGCAGCTTGATATTGCAGGCGACGAATACGCCCCTTAACCATAGGGTCGCCTTCTGCGTTCTTTCTTTCGTCTTTGACCTCTTGTTTGGTCATCTTCATTTCTTTGTTGTGCTTATACATTTGGTAAGGCACATCAATAAGTGCAATGGGGATCATTCCACACACTAAAATAAGAAAAGCCCACTTGAGCATGTCGAGCGCATGAAAGATATTCCCTGGATAGAGTTCCATATCAAGATGCAGCGCTTCATCTTCAAAGTACAACAACGCGCCAATTGCCATGCCGATAATAACGACAACCTTGGCAATAGATTTTAATAGTTCTACCAATCCATTGGTGCCGAACATGCGCTTGAACCCCTGAATCGGGCTCATTTTAGACCCTTTGGGTTTTGCTCCTTCCCATGTGAAATTGTAGCCGCCAAGGGCAATAGAACCATAAATTCCAGCTATCATTGCGACAACCATATATAGCAATACCGCAGGGCCTACCGCCGTAAAAGCCTCTCCCCATGCGCCAAACATATGGGTAATATCGTAGGTTTCGTCGCGAGAAAGAATAAACATTCGCTGAGTAAGTTTAAAAACAGATTCTGCAATCCAGCCACCGACGAATAGAAACATAACGGCGCTGACTATTAGCACCAGTGTCGTGGATAACTCCCGGGAACGAGCCAATTGCCCTTTTTTTCGGGCATCTTCGAGTTTTTTCCCCGTGGGGTCTTCTGTTTTTTCGCTTGAATCTGCCATTATTTCCTACGGACAAATATTCAATAATTCACACATAAACTGCTCAGCCCTAAACCATTGGGTTTCAAAGTGAGCAGTAAAGTTATCCAAGGTTATCCAAATAATGAGTAGACCCATTACTTGTGCTATGGAAAAACCAATACTGAAAATGTTTAATTGCGGCGCAGCTTTAGTCATTACACCGAAAGCCAAATTTACAATTAATAATGACACAATTGGCGCAAGTGACAGGGTGATAGCCGAGATAAACATCCAGCCTCCCCAGTGCGCGATATCGCGGAATTGTTCGCCCGTCCACCACGCTTCGCCTATTGGGAATGCCTCAAAACTCATTACGATCATTTGAATCATAGACAGGTGGCCGTCTAGCGTCCAGAACAAGAGCGTAGCAAGTATCAAATAAAACTGTCCCACCGCAGGTACGTTAATACCGTTGACTGGGTCGACAATAGACGCAAAGCCCAAACCGGTTTGCATCGCGATTATCTGCCCTGCCAGCACGAAGGTGTTAAGTACCATCATTGAAATAAAACCAATGGCTACACCTATCAGCAGTTGTTGGATAACAATTAAGAAGGTGCCCACATCCACCAAGTTTTCAATCGGTGACGGAGGAACGACGGGCATGATAATAAGCGTAAGCATGATGCCTAAAAGCGCCCTCACTTGGGGCGGAATAGACTTAGCACTCAATCCAATCATTGCCACGAATAACCCGCTAATCCGCATAAAGGGCAGCAGCATGTCAGCCAAAAATTGATTGATGGTGGCGAGTTCGACTTCCACTTTATTGACCTTCTATCCCACAACTTGCGGGATCATATCGACCATTCTAAAAGTGAAGTCCATGAGCTGTTGCACCAGCCAATTTCCTCCCCAGCTAAGGGCTAAAAGTGTAACAAGCAAACGAGGTAAGAAGCTCATTGTTTGTTCATTGATACTGGTTGCAGCCTGAAACACTGCTACCACTAGGCCAACAATCAAGCTTGGAACAATAACGGCGCATACCAAAACGATGACCATAAACATGGCTTCTCGCAGTATTTCTACAAAGACTTCTGGTGACATAAGGCCTCCTAGACGCCCATACCGAAACTGGTTGCCAGCGTACCGAAAATAAGATTCCAGCCGTCCACAAGCACGAAGAGCATAAGTTTAAATGGCAGGGACACAATCATCGGCGATAGCATCATCATACCCATGGCCATCAAGATAGAAGCAACAACCAAGTCGATAATTAGAAAGGGAATAAACAACATGAAACCAATCTGAAACGCGGTTTTAAGTTCGCTGGTCACAAAAGCTGGAATAAGGATAGTAAGCGGTACTTCGTCGGTATCAGCATACTTCCCTTCATCACCTGCAATGCGCACAAAGGTTTCCAGATCTTTCACTCGTGTCTGCGAGAGCATGAAAGCACGCATGGGTCCTTTGGCTTGTTCAAGTGCGTCTAAACTAGTGAGCTGTTCGTTGAGATAAGGCTGTAACGCGCGCTCATTAACCTCGTCAAATACTGGTGCCATAATAAACATGGAAAGAAACAGGCTAACCCCAATTAATATTTGGTTTGAAGGGGACTGTTGTAATCCAATTGCTTGGCGCAATATCGATAAAACCACGATGATACGAGTGAATGACGTCATCATCATGATAAATGCAGGAATTAGGCTTAGCGCTGTCATGATAAACAACGCTTGGAGTGTCATTGAATAATCTTGCGTACCGTCTTGATTAGTGGTGACGGTAACCGCTGAAATACCTTGTTGCGCAAACACTGGCTCTGCAAACGAGAGGAGTGATAGCGCAAGAACCAGCCAAGTTAGCTTACGCATCTTTTGTTCCTTCCTTCGTATCATTCTTTTCAATATTAGGGTTAAGTTTTCCCGCCATCGCCTCAACTAACTTTTGTTTGAACGCATCTGCGCCGTTTGGCTTCTCGCCACTTGTTCTGCCTAAGCCTTTAACAGGTATGTCCAGGTTTTTATCAAGCTTGCTCAAATGGGAAATGTTATGGCTGGTTATGCCGATAAGGTGCTGCTCATCGCCCACCTGTATCACCATTATTTTTTCTTTTGTACCTACAACCATACTAGCTGCCACTTTCATTTGATTGCTACCCATGGCAGTGACATTAAACCGACGCATAACATAAGCCAGCGCGAAAATAACACCAACAACAACTAACAAAGAAAGGAAAATTGACAGTACTGATGTGGGATTGGTAATGGATTGTGTCGACTGCGCGAGGGCTGGCTGACTAAACAAAAGGGGCAGCATTACGCAACCCCTTACTTTATAAGAAGTTTTATCTGAGCTTCTTGATTCTCTCAATTTGACTAATAACATCCGTTAATCGAATACCGAATTTGTCGTTGACCACTACTACTTCACCATGAGCAATCAACGTGCCATTAACTAATACATCTAGTGGCTCACCGGCAACACGATCCAGCTCCACCACAGAACCCTGGTTCAACTGTAGCAGATTTCGGATACTTATTTGACTACGACCGACTTCCATCGAAATAGTCACAGGAATATCGAGAATGGTATCTAACTTTTTCTTTTCTTCTTGCGTAATTGGCGCATCGTCAGTTAGCTCGTCAAGTTCGGCTACCTGCACATCTTCATTATCGCCAGCTTCTTGTTCCGCTTCAGATTCGGCTTGCTCAGCCATGGCCGCAGCCCAATCGTCCATACCGTCTTCACTCATGGGAACTCCCCTTTACCTTACAGGTCTTCTTCGAGTACTTGCAGTTCTGCGTCATTATCAATAATGCGCCCACCGCGGGTTAATAACTGTAGCTCAGACTTCACTGAAGTCGGTCTTGCAATCTTTTCTACTATTTTCAGCGCTAAATTGTCTCTGCTTCGACCTAACTTAGCCCTGAATGTGGGTAGATCTTCAATTAATACGGTGATGGTTTCTGGCATTTCCACAGGGATAATATCGCCAGGTTTAAACTCCATCACGTCGCGAAGAGGCACATCGACATCCAGCATATGGGTAGTGAGCGCCACCTTAACATCCATAATTTCGTCGCGAAGGGCTTTACTCCATCGCAAGTCCGTGTCTTCTTTGTCGCTTTGAACACCCGCATCAAGCAATTCGCGAATTGGCTCTAGCATTGAGTATGGCAACGATACATGGAAGTCTCCACCACCGCCGTCTAACTCAATGTGAAATGAGCTGATTACTACCACCTCAGTTGGACTCACAATGTTTGCCATTGCAGGGTTAACTTCTGAGTCTAGGTATTCAAACGACACGTCCATAACCGGCGCCCATGCCTCTTTATAATCTTCGAAGATTATTTTCAGCAGCATCTGAATAATTCGGCGCTCTGTCGGCGTAAATTCCCGACCTTCAATTTTCGCGTGATATCGACCATCACCGCCAAAGAAGTTGTCTACCAGAATGAATACCAACCGGGCTTCCATAGTGATAAGGCCAGTGCCCTTCAGGGGACGGAAACGCACCATGTTTAAGCTTGTTGGTACGAATAACGTATGAATATATTCGCCAAACTTAATCATTTGAATACCGTTAATCGATACTTCGGCAGAACGACGCATCATATTAAACAGGCTTACCCGCATGTGACGTGCAAAGCGCTCATTCACAATTTCAAGCGTAGGCATGCGCCCACGCACAATTCTGTCTTGCGAGGAGAAGTCGTACTCGAGCGTAGAAGCATCAGAGTCACCATCACTGACCTCATCCTCTTCTACATCATCTACCCCATGCAACAGGGCATCGATTTCATCTTGAGATAATAAATCACTCACGGTCTTCTACCTTACAAAGTCAATGCATTACTGCATGACAAAACCAGTAAACAATACGCGTTCGACAACGTCGTTACCCGTAATGTCTTTCAATGCTTTTTGCACTTCACTTACTGCCTGCTCGCGAAGCTCAATTTTCCCTGCTTCTGTGACCAGGTCATCCGCATTCGAAGTGCTAAAAGCCTGTAGCAACGTGCCCTCAATCAGGGGAATATGCGTTTTTGCCAGCTCTTCATTGTCAGAGCCACGCACTAAAAGCTGTACTTTTATTTGAACCAGTCTGTCTCTGCCAGAACCGGGAACGTTGAAAACGAAAGGTCGAGGCATGGCTACGTACAATGCGGTTCCCATCTCGGCATTTCCCGCAGCTGGCGCAGTTGCTGCTTGCGCGGCGGCCGCATCAGCTTCAGCTAACTGCTCTGCAGCGGGCTCATCACCACCTGCAAACAATAAGAAATAGGCAGCCGCCCCACCTCCAACAAGAACGACGGCGATGATGATAATCAGCATCATTTTGCCTTTCTTTTTACCGCCTTCTTCTACTTGTAACTCTTCATCAGCCATGTGCAACTCATCAGTAATTCTAGGAAAAAACGTATTATCAAGGTTCCGTCAAAAATGGCAATGCCATTCTGCGTGAATGCCTAGTCTATCGAGCTCTGTGCGCAAAATTTTGGATCACAAAGTTAAGTCAACGGCCCTTTATTCTCAAACAAGAATGCTTGGCACCGAAATCCATTTATCTCGATAAGTTCAAATAAACCCATCCACTGACGGTACAGTCAAACATAGCAGCACTGGTCTATTCTCACCATTCAACCTATTGCTAAAAATGCCGAGTTTTAGCTACTTAGGCATAAAAATCGATACCGCCTTTTGCTGCCCGAGTGACTGACTGCTCAATCACGCGCCCGTTCTCCATCTCATCTAACTCGTCATTACCGTTACGATTTCCGTCGCCACGGCCTTCATTCCCGTTACCTGCAAGTTGCTGGCCATTTTCGTTACCAGACGAATTATCTTTTCTCACTTGGGCATCCCCCAACTCTATGCCCTGTTCAGAGAGCATATCCCGTAGTTTAGGCATCGCCTCAGATAATGCCTCTTTTGCCTGCTGTGATTGGACGATAAAACTAACGCTCGCCGCGTCACCCGACACATTTACACGAACCTGCATACTGCCAAGTTCAGGTGGGTCTAAACGAATTTCAGCCATGGTATTTCTGGCATTAACCATCCAGCGAATTTTTTCATTTAACTGCTGCTGACCTTCAGGCTTATGAATATTGACGGCTTTATCAAAACCCTCAAACTGCTGCTGAGATTTTGACGCTTCGGCTCTAAGCTGGTTGTTCTCATGCATAACAGTGTCGGTTTGCCCAAGCATGCTGGCAAAAGCCTGTTGAGCACTTGCTTGGGTTTGGTTCATTAGATTAAGAAATTGAGTGGCTTGGCCATCAACTCGAGCCGTCATTGAAGCGATAACGTCGTTACTTACTGCAGCCTCTTTCGCTGCATCCGCTATGATAGCTGACAAATCAATACCAGGCTCTCTGCCTTGCTGCACTTGCTGCTGAAATTCGTTGATGCCAGCAATAATATTTGCTTTCACACTCTGTTGTTGTGAACCACTTGGCATGCCCGCCACTACGCGTTCAGCAAATGTTTCCGCTGCTTTCTGGGCGCTTTGTGGCGATAACTCACTTATAGCGGTTAGAAGGTCTTTTGGCACTGCCCCAACCAGTTCGTCATTGGCTGATTGCCCTTGGTCACTACTGGAGTTCGTTTTAAGACCTACGTCAGATGAAGTTGCATTATTAGCGTTCGTCACTTTAGCACTCACTTCTTCAGTTTTTACTGACACCGTTGCCGCTGTCAATTCAGCAAGTGATGCTTCTGCTTTTGCTTCTGAAGAAGCTTCGTCCAATGACAATTCCTGCATACTTTTAAGTTCATCAGAAAGCAGACTTAACACGAGGGATTCATCGGCTGAGTTTTTACCGCCGGTCAGCACTCGATCAAGCTTACTTGCGCCTTCCGCTTCCCCGCTACTATCTTGCACTCCATCGCCTGCGCTTTCTTTTTGCTGCATGAGCTGTGCAATTAACGCAGTAAGCCCCTTGTCGTCATCAGAGTTCATATCGGATTTAGCATTAGCGGAGGCATGTATAAGCGCATTATTAGCGTCTTCATTGCCACCACCTTGTCCGCCTTTGGCATCAGCCCCAAGTAAAAGCGATGTTAAAGCACTAAGCATTTGTTGTGCTTCGCTCGAAATAGACTCTAAGGTGATGTCACCTTCACTGCTGCCGTTATTAAGCTGAGATAGTAGATGTGCCATTATTGAAGGGGCGTCGCTGGCATTAACATCGTCGGGAAGTTTCCACAATTTGCCGCTTTCTTTCACAGAAAGGACGTTCACTGCCTCATCTACAACTGCGGAAATATCATTGTTGGCTTTAGGGTTCGATGCATCTGAAGATTGCTCGTTCTTGCCAAAACGATTTGCTACTGTTTCTACATAGGCAATCCAGTCTGGCTCTTCATTTTCATTTCCAGGCTTACCGTCTGGCGTACCTGGTGTGGTAATAACACCCGCTTCGGCGTCCTTTTTACCACCAGCTCCAATAACGAATTGTGCCTCGGTCACCGTTTTTTGCGCCGTGTTACCTTGCGCGTCATCGACTGCTAGGTTTACATCTCCCTCTTCATCAGTGGTTTGCTGTGTTTTGGCCGACTCTCTGTCTTCTGCAATCTCTTTTGAGCCTATTTCAACGCTTTTTTCTTTTGTATCCGCCGCTGAATCGGAAGGTATGTCCGTTTCATTCTTTTCAACGGGAAGATCAGTGTGACCTGCATCACGATCTTTATCGCTTTTCATCGTATTATTAGATGCTGGAGACGACGCATGGGTGTCGTTTGAGCAATTTGCTGCGCGAGATTGAGAACTCAAGGTCTCTTTGTCATTTAAAACAAAATCTGATTTGCTCGATTTTGCTTCTTCATAAAGTCGATTAAATGCTTGGTTATTTACACTGCTTACTTCTTGCTGGGTGCCAATACTTGTTCCAACGGCTTTAGCCGTACTAGAAGCAGAAAAGGGTAATGCGGCAATGTCTGTTTTTTGTGCGGCAACTTGTTGCATATTGTCCTACCGTCCTACATTTAAATCGTCTTTTACAAAGAAGACGTAACATGATGCGAGTAATGTGTTTGGCTTTATACAAACCATTTAAAACCTAGTTACTCGCAACCCCACTAATGCTTATTAAATAACAATCACTTAGTTCGATTCGGATACCCTATATGGCTATCGCTTGGCGTTAAATTCTATGCTCGCTCTCTATGAAATTCGTACTTTATTATGTGTGTACAATTTCAAAGAAACGCTGCTAAACCTTAATAACCACTGCACTGTAATTGCTGCGCATCGATATATTGTATGTTGGTTGTGCAAGGGTTGAGCCAAAGTGACCAAGGCTCTACCAATTATTAGAAAGGAGAGCGCTTAGCTCTGAAAAATCGTTGGGTAGCGAACTCGTCCATCATGGCCTGTTCGGCTTTGGCTTCTTTTTTCTGCTCTGCTATCTTCTTCTTATCTAACAGCAAAGTAACGGCTTTAACCTTTTGCTGTTGCTTTAACCACATTTGCTTGCGCTGGTCTGCGGCCATTTGCGCACGAGCAATCACTTGCATTTGCTGCTCACACGCTTTATCCAATTTCCCAACGAAAGATAAATGTTGCTGATAATACGTGGCGGTTACACCTGCCTGACCGGTTTGTTGTATACCTTTGACATAGTCGATACGGTATTGCTCAAGACTGGTTAACTTTTGCTTTTGCTGATTAACGTTTTGCTGAGCCTGCTGATAAAAGCGCGCTTCTCGCTGTTCTTTTTCACGCTCGAATTCGGCTAAACGCTCTAATTGTTTAGACATTGTAGAGCCCATAAGTTAGGGATTCTGAGCACATGCGCATTGCTCGCCAAGCGTATCTTATTGTAATGCCCATTACCCTTGTCCCAGTCCTTTAGCCAGAGCGGCCATGCCTTCTAAGCTTTCATCATAAGGAATGACTTGTTTCATTCCTTGCTGCAATAAGGCATTGATCGCAGGTTCCGCACGTATAGCTAAATCAATACGCGGGTCAGAGCCTTTAGCGTACGCCCCAATTGATATTAGGTCCTGATTTTGTTTGTAATTTGAATAAACTTGTCGAATACGACGGGCCATTAACTGATGCTCCTCACTGACCACCATCGGCATAACACGACTGATGGACGCTTCAATATCGATAGCAGGGTAATGACCACTATCGGCGAGGGTGCGTGACAAGACCACATGGCCATCTAAGATTGCCCTTGCTGCATCGGCAATGGGATCTTGCAAATCATCACCTTCGGTCAAAACAGTGTAGAAAGCCGTTATCGAACCCTGTCGCTCGCTGCCATTGCCCGCCCGTTCAACTAAAGCAGGAAGGCGAGCAAACACTGAAGGCGGGTATCCTTTGGTCGCTGGTGGCTCACCTACCGCAAGCGCAATCTCTCGCTGCGCCATGGCATAGCGGGTTAACGAATCAATCAGCAACAATACCTTCATGCCTTTGTCACGAAAATACTCTGCAATTGTCACCGCGGTCTCGCAGCCTTTTAATCGCATTAACGGCGACGTGTCGGCAGGCGCGGCTACGACCACCGCGCGCTGACGCTCTTCTTCGGTAAGTATTTCGTGAATAAATTCTTTAACTTCTCGACCACGCTCACCAACAAGACCAACGACCACTACATCGGCTTCACAGCCTCGGGTCATCATGCCTAACAGCACACTTTTACCCACGCCACTGCCAGCAAAAAGCCCCATGCGCTGGCCAACACCAACCGTATTCAATGCATTAATGGCGCGTACACCAACGTCCATAGGGGTATTAATTGGGCGACGAATGAGCGGGTTCATTGGAGGACGTGTGGTTGGCGCTCTGGCCTCAGCATCGATTTCGCCGAGCCCGTCAAGAGGCTGGCCATTACCGTCTACGACTCGCCCTAGCAACCCCATTCCTACTGGTAAGCCGCTTTGGCGATTTAACGGCATGACGCGACTTCCTGGCACAATGCCCCGGACAGCTTCAGTCGGCATAAGATAGGTAATGTCGTCACCAAAGCCAACGACTTCAGCCTCTATTTCACCCTCAATGGTTTGAACCAAACACTGACTTCCCACTGGCAACTGACAGCCAACGGCCTCAAGCGTGAGGCCAATACCTCTTACAAGTTTACCAGCAGCTACTACAGGTGGCGAGGTAACCTGCTTGGTTAACGATTCAAAATGATTGTGCCACGGGCTAGTCATCAGACAGCCCTTGGTTTAATAAAAATTTATCGATGACATCGCGGCAGCGACGTTCAATTGACACATCAACGGCATTTTGAGTGGTAGTGATGTCACACCCACCGCGTTCCATCGCCGGCGCTTCAACAAGGTTCCAGCCTTTATTAGCCACTTCTTCATCGCCGAAATGGGACTTTAACAGCTCAATGTCTTCAGGGTTCATATGAATCTGATAGCTGGCTTGATTGATAGGCAATGCTTTGATTCCCTCACTCAACGCTTGAAGAATGACTTGTTGATTGGTACTGACTTCTGTCTTTATTACAGCTTTAGCAAGGGTAACTGCTAGTTTAACGAGCTGGTCCCTTGTGGTGTCGTTAGCCTGAGAAAGCGGTTCATGCAATTTTTCAGCAAGCATTTGCCACACTTCTGCCTGCGTAGCCATCTGCTGACGTCCTTCGTCTAATCCCTGCTCCAGTCCCTCTGCATATCCTTGCTCTTTTCCTTCTGATAAACCAGCTTCGAGCCCTTCGCTTTTGCCTTCTTCAAAACCTTTTTCTTTGCCTTCCTGATACCCTTCATCATAAGCAGCTTGTCTGATAGCTTCGATTTCTTCAGCAGTAGGAGGTTTTATTTCCTCCTCGATTTCTGGGGGCTCGTATTTCCAATCTGAACGCTTATTAAGTGCGTTAGTGGGCTCGTTTTCCCTTGTTGAAGTAGGATCTTCTACAAAGGGTAAATCCCATTTTTTGGCCTCGTTAATCTCATTTTCGCTGAAACTTTTGTTACCGGTCATATGTTTACCTAGACGAGATGGTTCAGGGTGTTAAAAGCTATTCCAGTAGTTAACTACAGGAACTCTTCACCACCACCGCCACCTAGCATAATTTCACCTGAGTCAGAAAGTCGACGGGCGACAGAGAGAATTTCTTTTTGTGCCGTTTCAACTTCACTAATACGTACTGGGCCAAGCGCTTCCAAATCATCAGCAAGCATTTCAGCGGCGCGTTTAGACATGTTCCGCATAATTTTATCTTTAAGTTCTTCATCGGCGCCTTTAATCGCCTTAAGCAGCGCGTCTTGCTGAACTTCTCGCAGAATCGCTTGAATACCTTTGTCGTCCACATCGACCAAGTTGTCGAATACGAACATAAGGTCCTGAATCTGTTGACTCATTTCTTCGTCCTGCTCGCGGATAGCATCCATGAGCTGGCCTTCTATCGCCGTATCGAGATAGTTCATGATGTTCGCAGCTGACTTCAAGCCGCCCATTTTGGCTGCTTGCGTTCCGGCTTGACCTGCAAACTGTTTCTCCATGATCTCGTTAAGTTCTTGTAGCGCCGCTGGCTGAACTTCTTCGAGGTTAGCAATACGCATCAAGAGGTCTAATCTAACTTTTTCCGGGAACTGCGCCAAAATTTCCGCGCTCTGCTCCGGCTCTAAGTAAGATAATACAATAGTTTGAATCTGCGGGTGCTCGTTGCGAATTATGCTGGCCACCTGCTTAGAGTCCATCCATTTAAGTGAATCTAGACCTTTAGCGCCGCTACCCATGAGGATTTGGTCGATTAGATTCGCTGCTTTATCTTCACCTAAAGCTGCAGTAAGCGCTCGCTTCACAAAGTCTTGGCTCTGGAAGCCTATCGTGCTGTAATTCTGAATCTCTTCAATAAAGTGTTTGTGAACTGACGTAATTTTGGTTTGCGTCATGTCGTCCACTTTGGCCATTTCAGCACCTAGTTTTTGAACCTGTTTTGGCTCTAGGTGCTTTAAAATTTGTGCCGCGTCTTCTTCAGATAAGCTCAGCAGTAAGATAGCCGCTTTTTCGACACCTTCTAATTTACTGACGTCATACGACGGCTCTGAAACATTGGCAAGTTCTTCAGCCATAATCTTATCTCACTACTCGTCTTGCATTAACCAGCCCTTCACTACTTGGGCTGATAATTCAGGTTCATTAGCCACTAGGGCGCGCACTGCTTTAAGTACATCTTCATCTTTGTGGAGGTCTGGTAACATCAGCGAGCCGTCAGGCGCGAAGCCAACCTGCCCCTCATCGAAGTCTGACGTTAACATGCTAATGGTGTCATCACCTAAATCAAGACCTTCATCAGCATCAAACTCATCGGCCTCGTTAGACTCGTCAGGGTTGATTAGACGACGCAGCATTGGACGAATTACAAAGATGATAAGCACTATTATAACCAAGCCACCAACAACTAGCTTAAGAATTGGCAGAAATCCTGGTTGCTCCCAAAGCGGCACATCCTCAATTTCCCCTGCGTCCATGCGAGTAAACGGAACACTGACGACTTCTAGCGAGTCACCACGTGTGACATCGAAACCGATACCACCTTGTAAAAGTCTGCGAATATTTAAAAGTTCTTCCTGTTTGCGCGGCGTCGGTGTCATAGCGCCGTCTTCACCAGCGACTTGAGTATAGTCGACGGCAACGGACACACTTAGTCTTCTAATAACGCCGGTTTGCTTTTTGGTATGGCTAATTGTGGTATCAAGCTCGTAATTACGTGTTGACTCTTTTGCGGTACGACCTGGCATTGTTTGCTGAGTACCACCGCCTGCGTTCTCGGGAATAGTAGAGTCAAGTGGAGGTTGGTTTGATAGCGCGCCTGGTATGCCACCAACGCCGCCACCCACGCTATTCTCTTCCATTATCATTTCACTTCGAACCGCGGGAAGGTCTGGATTATAACTACGCTGTGTTTGTTCAATGGCGGTAAAGTCCATTGCCACATCGGCTTGAGCGGTATAGTTTCCGATACCAAGAACGGGTATCAAGATGGCGTCAATTTTTTCTAAGTACTCTTGCTCGCGCTGGCGCTCAATTTCATATTCTTTTCTTGCACGAGAACTCAGTGAGTCTTGTGAACCAGAGTTAAGCAAACGGCCGTTGCTGTCGGTGACCGTCACTTTTGAAGGCTCCATGTTTTGCACGGCAGACGCTACGATATCAACAACAGCGTCCACTTCCTCACCAGCAATCACTGCACCGCGCTTCGCCGTTAAAACAACCGTGGCCGACGCTTTCTTTTCTCTGCGCGCAAATACATTTTCTTTTGGCATCGCCAAGAGAACACGTGCTTTTTGAATACTGGCGATATCTTCGATAGTAGCGGCAATTTGTTGTTCTCGTGCGTGCTTCAGACGCTCCATTTCAACCCGCTGACTGACTCCAAATCCCATATCCTGCATGATGATATCGGTACCAGCATCAGATGTTTTTGTTAACCCTTGGCGGGTCATACCCAAACGTATATTTTGAAATTCATCGCTTTTTACGTAAACAATGTTTCCTTCAAGCTTGTATTCGATTTGGTTTGCGTCCATGTAATCCAGAGTTTCGATAAGCTCCTGGGTTTCCATTTTTGCAAGAGGACGATAATCTGGCTCTTGAGACCAAATAAGAATAAAAATAGCAATGGCCACACAGATAACGAGTACAACGACCAATGCCATTTGACGCATCATGTCAGCACTGCCCAACGTATCCATAAATCCAGATTTATTTTCCGGCTCGTTGTCTACCGTTTGATTTTGATCAGGAACCGTTAGGTTTGTACCTGTTGCTTCAGCCATAACCTACTCCACCTATACCGGCATGTTCATTATTGTTTTATAGGCTTCAAGTACTTTATTTCGTACTTGAACGGTCGCTTCAAAGGCAATGCCTGACTTTTCTTTCGTTAGCATTACCTGCGCTAAGCTAAGGCTAGGGTCCCCCATTTCAAAGCGTTGTTGTACGTCTTTGGACTCTAGCTGCATACTGTTCACGCCATCTACCGCATTTTTAAGCATGGTCGAGAAATCACTTGCAGAGCTATTGATCTCATTAAGCGACTGCTGCTGTTGAGGCTCATTAACTTGAAGACGAGTTTGTCCAATCATGTTTTGCATTTCTTGATACAAACTATTGGCTTTAACGTCCATACCTACTCCTAGTGTTTCTTTGATAACCGCCTAATTGATGGCGAAACGCATTATATAGAAGCGATTTTGCAAGGGCCTTGCCAACTTTTAAAACCCATTAAAATCATAAGGATAGAAAGCAAGAAAGGAGAAAAGCCAAATTAATGACGTTGTTTCAAGGAGCGGGAACAAAAAACCGCCGCCTTCTACACAACAGAGGCGACGGAAAGATAGTTAAAAGAACGATGGATGGAGCCGCTAGCCCTTACGCGGGTACTTCAATGCCGTCTTCACGCATTCGAGCAAGCTTATAGCGAAGGGTTCGGGGGCTAATACCTAGCTTTTCAGCCACGTCTTTTCGTTTACCGTTACACGATACAAGTGTATCAAGGATAATTTGATGCTCTTGATAACGAAGCTCAGAGCCTAGTTTGCTGTCTTCAACATGTTCTTGTACCGCCTCTAACGGTGCGGACATATCTTCATCAATCATAAGATCTGTGGCGTCTATTTCCTTATTTTCACACAAGATTAATGCACGCTGTACAACGTTTTCGAGCTCCCGCACGTTACCTGGCCAAGCATATTGAGACAGCTTATTACGCGCAGCAGCGCTCAAGCGTATTGTGCCTAACCCTTGCGAACTGGCGTGACGCTGGACTAAATGCTCAGCAAGAGGAACAATATCGCCTGGACGTTCACACAATGGTCGCCATTCAATCGGAAATACATTCAAGCGGTAGTATAAGTCCTCTCTGAACTCTCCCGCATCCACCGCCTTTCTTAAGTCTCTGTTGCTCGTGGCAATGACACGCACATTGAGTTTTACGGTTTTGCGGCCACCTAGTCGCTCAACTTCACGCTCTTGTAATACACGAAGGAGTTTAGCTTGCAGCGCCAAATCCATTTCGGTGATTTCATCAAGCAACAGCGTACCGTCTTGGGCTTGCTCAAACTTACCAGGGCACGCTTGAATAGCTCCGGTAAACGCGCCTTTTTCATAGCCAAACAGTGTAGCCTCAAGCATGTTTTCAGGAATTGCTGCACAGTTAATGGCAACAAAAGGAGCATCATTTCGCGGCGACTGATCATGAATATAACGAGATAACACTTCTTTACCGGAACCACTAGGCCCCATTACCATCACAGTAGCGTCTGACTTTGCCACCTTACGGGAAAGCTCTAATAGCTTGAGACTTGAAGGGTCAGCTACAATCGGCGTGCGCGATATTATTTTTTGCGCAGGTGCATATCGCCCTACCAAATTAAGAAGAACTTCTGGCGCAAAAGGCTTCGAGAGGTAATCGGTCGCACCATCTCTCATAGCCTGAACAGCATCGTCGATAGTGGCGTATGCAGTCATTAGCAACACAGGCATGTTAGGATATTTCGCTTTGATGTTTTTCAAAAGCGTAAGTCCGCTCATATCGCCCATTTGAATATCGCTCACCACCAAATCGACAGCGTGTGATGACAACATTAAAAGCGCCTGCTCTGCACAGTCAGCCTCTACCACATTATAGTTGCCAAGCAACAGCGTATCCAGGAGTGCCTCGCGTAAACCTGCGTCATCTTCAACAATTAAAATAGTAGTTTTAGACATGATTTTCTCCTATGACTTACGCAACGTGAGTCAACGAATTTGACGATTGGGTATGGACTTTAAAAGGTAAAGAAATACTAAAGCAGGCACCGCCCTGAGGCATGTCTAAAACACTAAGTGTACCGTTATGTGCATTCACCACCGATTTTACGACCGCCAAGCCCAAACCCGTACCGTGTGTTTTGGTTGTAAAAAACGGCTCAAATATTTTGTGTTTTAGCGAGTCAGGGACGCCAGGTCCCTTATCAACAATAGCGATATTTAAGCGTTCATTATTCATCGTTGCATTGACAACGATTCGCTCGCCTTTGCCAGTGACCTGACTGGCATTATGAATAAGATTTAAAACCGCGCCTTGAAGTGCAGTGAGATTTCCCGTTAACGTTGCTTCTTGATCAAATCCAGAAAAGAGGAGGGATTGCTGTGCTTGCGTTATCATTGATTGAGCGCTTCCTTCAACTGACGCTAAAAGGTCGCTCAAACTAATATTAGTGACCACCTGCTCTTCCCCCGATTTTGCGAAAAGCAGCATGTCGTTAACCTGACTCTCTAACTCTTTAAGTCGATCGCTCAGTTTATTTGCAAATTGTGTTTGCGCCTCTTCCCCTAAGCCTTTACGAGTTAGATTTGAAGCGTAAAGCATGGCAGCAGAAAGTGGAGTGCGTATTTGATGCGCAAGCGACGCAACCATTTTTCCAAGAGAAGATAAGCGCTGCATATGACTGACTCTCGCTTGTAGCTGTCGCGTTTCCGTCAAATCAGTAATTACGATAAGCTGCCCTGGTTCATTTTCAAGCGGCGTGATGGATAGCTTTACACGACGTCCATCGACCAATGAAACTTCATGGCCATCGTCGGCTCTCGGTTTGAAAGAACGTGTAATAATACGACGCCACACTTCCTCTTCTAGCGGCTCACCCAAAAGGGCCTTCGCCTGTTCGTTTGCCTGTCGAACCACGCCTTTGCCATCGAGAACAATTACGCCAGCCGGCATTACTTGAAGTAAATGCTCTAACCTGCTCGCCTGCAAACGCAATGAATCAATATCATCATAACTTGAGCTACAACCCTCGGCACGTGGCATCGCTGCCTCGACACTATCTAGTGTATAAGCTGACGTTGTGTAATCAGTAGAATGTGTGGTGCTGTCAAAAGCCATATAACCCTCGTCAAATTGCAGACGTTGTTCACTATGGCTTAGAGAAAGCAGGAGGCGTGCCAACTGCGAATTGATATATATTTCAAATATATACGAGGATTTTTAGAGGAAAGCGTAACGTCAATTACCTGACATTACGCATCTTCGGTGCGTTGAATATCGTACTTCCGCATTTTTTCAACAAGGGTTGTTCGCCGCATTCCAAGTTTGTCGGCAGCTCGCGCTACTACCCACTCTTGGTTGTCTAGGGCTTGCCGTATAAGGTTCACTTCAAGCTCAGAAAGATACTCTTTGAGATTAACGCCTTCCTCAGGTAATTCAGAAGAAACCAGGCTATTAAAACTTTGATTATTTGACTGGTTGATATCCTCTTCAGGCTCTTGTGCAGCCGCTTCAGCAAACAACTCGTTAAATGCCTCACGCTCAAGAATCTCTTCGGGATAGTCAGGTTCGTAAGCTTGCACATCACCATACTGATATTTTTCAGGCAAATCAGCGATGTCCACAATTTGTCCGGGATAGAGAATTGTTAGTCGCTCTACTAAATTCGATAGCTCTCTAACGTTACCTGCCCAGTCATGCTCCATAAGAGACGCAATGGCTTGCTCAGTAAAACGCACGGACTCAACGCCATCGCCCTGAATACGACTGTTCAACTCTTGTAGCAACAGGGGAATATCGTCTTTTCTTTGTCTTAAGGCAGGGCTGTCAATTGGGAAAACATTAAGGCGGTAGTACAAGTCCTCGCGAAACTTATCTTCACTGATCATGGTTTCCAAATTACGGTGGGTCGCCGCGATTATGCGAACGTTGCACTGCAGAGGCTTGTTCCCCCCTACCCGTTCGTACGTGCGTTCTTGAAGAACACGCAGCAATTTCACCTGCATTTGAAGCGGCATATCGCCAATTTCATCAAGAAATAGCGTACCACCTTCCGCTAATTCGAAGCGCCCTTTTCGCGCGCTGATCGCGCCTGTGAAGGCCCCTTTCTCATGACCAAACAATTCACTTTCTAACAATTCACCAGGAATGGCACCGCAGTTAACAGGTATGAAAGGACCGTCTTTACGCTCTGATAAAAAGTGTACGTTACGGGCAACGACTTCCTTACCCGTACCAGATTCACCTAGGATCAATACTGTGGCATCAGTAGGGGCAACTTGCTCTACTAAGCGGCGAACAATTTGAATTTGCTCGCTTTTGCCGATAAGGCTTCTAAACAATCGCGTTTTTGTACCCGCGGTGCGAGACAAGCTGGGTTTACGTCTAGAATATTCTTGGCAGCGATGAATAGCCTGAGTTAAAACGGGGTACGTTAATGGGGTTGCTATAACGCTAACTAAATTATGAGCCGCTGTCGCTTGACTGTTATTTTCAACCAGTGCAACAAAAGGTATGTGTGGAAACTTCTCAACCAAGTTGCTTACGATGGTTGAAGAGACATGTTCAATAAGAACAGCGTCAGCACCGCTATCTAGCAAATAGCGTTCACATTCACTAAAGCCTCGTGATTGACACGACTCTCCCATGAACGTAACGATAGTTTCTAAGTTTTGAATAAGTTCCTGGTTGTCACTAACCAGCAAAATGTTCTTCATCAATTCCCCGAGGACGCTTTGTTATTATTTACAGTTTAGCGCATTTCTAAATTGTAACGACAAAAGATCGGAGCGCAACCGCTGATTTGGGAAATGTATCAATAAAAAAAGCAGGTTACCCTGCTTCTTTCGATTAATAATGGTGAATTTCGTTAAAAACCACCTAACTTAGTAAAGACAAAACCTGTCCTTCTTGCTGATTAGCCTGCGCTTGAACGGTAAGAGCAGCTTGCCCTAAAACATCGTTAGATGCGCGCTCTGATGCTGCTTGAGCAAAATCTAAGTCTTGGATTCGGCTTCTCGCTTCTGCAGTATTAATGTTCGACTGAGTAAGAGAACGCGCTGCACTTTCAAAGCGATTTTGCGTTGCGCCTAAATCGCCACGGGCGCTGCCCAGTGTTTCGATTGCTGCATCAGTTGCATCTAGTGCATCCTCAATACTTGTTCCCGCCGTTACATCGATCGCGAGCACATCACTTAGCTCTGAAGATATATCTCGCGTGTTCACGCTTATCGATTGCCCAGCACTTGCCCCTGATTGAAAATCAAGTGTACCGTTTTCAGATAATAACGGTTTGCCAGCGAAGTTGGTCTGCTCAATGGTTTGCGAAATATTTTCTTGCAGCTGCGTTATTTCAGATTGAATTGCACGACGATCGCCACTGCTTAACACTCCACTGCCCGACTGTAAGGTAAGCTCACGAATACGGTTAACGTCGTCATTTATGCTTCCGAGGCCGCCTTCTGCGACTTGCGCAAGGGAGATGCCGTCATAAACATTGTTTATTGCCTGACGGCTGCCCTCTACTTCAGAGGTGAGACGATCGATGATTTGCTGGGCTGAAGCATCATCTAGCGCGTTATTAACTTTCTTGCCGCTGGCAAGCTTCTCCATCAAAGACTCTTGTCGCTCTTGCACTTGACTGAGAATAGAAGACGTTGAGCTATTAACTTGCATGATACTTTCCTAAGTTTTATAACCCCTATAGTTTAGCAGAACACTGAATAAAATATAGTCAACCATTTGTATAATGATTAATACCTCTGACGTATAAATTATACGCTCATGTAACTGTTTGACTTGCCGATAAGTTTAGCGTGTACAATTCATTTATTTTCAGAGAATAATATTATGACAACTGTGGTGACCTACGGCACCTTCGACTTATTCCATATTGGGCATGTACGACTTTTAAAGCGATTACATAGCCTCGGTGATAGGCTTGTAGTTGGGTTATCCTCTGACGAATTTAATACCATCAAAGGTAAAAACGTCGTTATTCCTTATGCTGATAGAAAGGAAATATTGCTTTCTTGCCGTTATGTCGATGACGTATTTGAGGAGAACTGTTGGGAACAGAAACGGGAAGATTTAAAAAGAGAAAACGCTGATATCTTTGCAATGGGTGATGACTGGATTGGAAAGTTCGATGATCTGCAAGATATCGTTAAAGTTGTGTATCTGCCACGTACACAAGATGTCTCTACTACTGAACTTAAAACCGTTATCAGTGAAATTCAAAACGAAAAAATTCGCCAACTGAAAAGTCTAACAGAGCATTTAAATGCGTTAATGCAGCGGCTTTGAGTTCGTTATCAGATTTGAGCTAGCCTTTTTTGAACGGAACAAGTAAATGAACGTAGCTATAATCCCCGCAAGGGGCGGAAGCAAACGCATTCCTAAAAAAAATATAAAACCGTTTTGCGGTAAACCTATGGTTGCCCATGCAATAGAAAACGCGTTGGCAAGCCCTTATGTAGACAAAGTAGTGGTTTCAACAGATGATGAATCTATTGCGAACGTAGCAATAGATTATGGTGCTGAGGTGCCATTCATGAGACCTGCAGAATTGGCAGATGATTACACAGGCACTAGTCCCGTAGTTCGCCATGCTCTGAGCACTCTGTTAGAAAAAGGCTGGGATATAAATTATTGCGCCTGCGTTTATGCAACATCGCCTCTTCTGACCACATCATTAATTAATTCTTGCTATGAAATGCTAATGAACGCTGACAATACAGACTACGTCTTTACAGCGGCAAGATTCTCATTTCCAATTCAACGTGCGATATTACAAACCGAAAATGGCGGCGTAAAACCTTTTGACGATTTTGGGATTACTCAGCGCTCACAGGATTTACCACCAGCCTTTCATGATGCAGGACAGTTGTATTGGGGCCATCACAAAACCTGGCTTGATACTACCAAACGTATTTTTGGCGCAAACTCGAAAATGGTAGTAATGCCAGACCACTTAGTGCAAGACATTGATACACCTGAAGATTGGGTTAGAGCTGAACTGCTTTACAAGCTTTTACAGAGCGAAAACGTAGAGTGAGGATTGTTTTTAGGGTCGATGGTACGGCCCAAATAGGACTCGGCCACGTTATGCGTTGCTTAACCTTGGCCACACAATTACTTCCCTTACACAGCATAACATTCCTGTGTTGCGCGCTGCCTTTAACTCTACAACAACAGATTCAGCGTGCTGGAATTGCAATATTAACCACGCCATCGCTTGATGAAGGCGAACTGGAAGATAATGCTTCGGCGGTCTTAAATGAAGTAGAACAAGCCTCTCATGCAACTCACTGTATAGCGCTTCTTGATGACATGAACGATGAGTCTATCGACATGCTTATAGTCGACCACTATCAGCTATCAGCTTCGTTTAGTAAAGTGATGCGCAGTCGCTGCAAACATATTGTTGTCATTGACGATTTAGCAAACCGCCAACACGACTGTGACGTGATTTTGGACCAAAATCTCTTTGAGGACTTTGAATTCCGATACGATCAGCTTGTCCCTCCTCATTGCCAAAAACTCTTAGGACCCGAGTTCGCTATTTTAAGAAATGAGTTTTACCGCGCACCACCAATGCCTAGAAATGACAATCATATTCTAGTCTGCTTTGGCGGCAGCGACCCTGGGAATTTAACAGAGCGCGTCGTTGATGTTTTGATTGAATTAAAGTCTTTAACTTTTTCAGCCGATATTGTTGTCGGAGCGGCTTATTCCGGCGTTAGTACACTTAAAGCAAAAGTTGAACGCCTACCTAACGCGAAGCTTCATGTCACTTGCGGTCACATATCTGAGCTTATGAAAGCCGCCAATACAATGATTGGCGCTGGAGGTTCGATGCACTGGGAGCGCGCGGCATCGGGGGTAGCGGGCATAATTATCACATTGGCTGATAATCAAGTTGAAACGACGCGGTGCTTGCACGAACGGCATTGCTGTTTGTGGCTAGGAGCATGTGACGAGGTCACAAACGAAGATATTAGCAAGGCCGTTGAATTTGCGATAAATTCCCCGCAAGAAATGCGTAAACTGGCAAACAACGCGGTATCTTTGGTGAGCGCAAACAAAAATCCATCTTTTGTAATGGATACTATATTGAACATTGTTACGAGGTAGTCATGAAACCAATCACAATCGGTGATATTCAAATTGGTCCGGGTCTCGCTCCCTTTATCATCGCAGAAATGTCTGGAAATCATGGACAATCATTAGAAAAAGCCTACCGACTCATTGATGCAGCTGCAGAAGCTGGCGCACATGCCATAAAATTGCAAACCTATACGCCAGACACGATCACTTTGGATTGTCATGAAGGCGAATTTTTTATTGAAGACACAAATAGTCTTTGGAAAGGAAACTCTTTGTATAACCTCTACAAAGAGGCGATGACGCCTTGGGAATGGCATAAGGAGCTATTCGACTATGCCAAAGAGAAAGGCCTATTGGCATTTAGCACGCCCTTCGATTTAACCGCTGTCGACTTCCTAGAAACATTGAATTCTCCTTGTTACAAAGTAGCGTCTTTTGAAAATACTGACCACGCTATCCTAGCGGCTGTAGCAAAGACAGGGAAACCCGTTATTGTCTCTACAGGCATGGCTAGCCAGGCAGAAATAGCCGAGTCTGTTGAAGTACTTCGTTCCAATGGGTGTGATGACATCATATTACTTAAGTGCACCAGTAATTACCCAGCAAACCCGGTAGACGCCAACTTAAAGACAATTCCTCATTTGAGCGAACTTTTCGACTGTCACGTTGGACTTTCCGACCATACACCGGGGGTGGGGGTAGCTGTCGCTGCGGTGGCACTTGGCGCAACAGTCATTGAAAAGCATTTTGTTTTAGACAGAAACGGCGGAGAGGTTGACGCAGAATTTTCTCTTGAACCCCATGAAATTAAGCTGCTTGTTGAGGAAACGGCGCGGGCAGCGGTAGCAATTGGAAAGGTGAGTTATGGCGCCACCGAGCGAGAAAAGGCCTCGTTGGTACACCGACGCTCTTTATACATTGCCGAAGATATGAGAGCCGGCGATACATTAAATGCGGAGAATTTACGCTCTGTTCGTCCAGGACTTGGACTGCCTCCCAAATACCTTCCCCTTTTGCTTGGAAAGCAAATCAAGTGCGACGCACCAAAAGGTACCCCTATGAGTTGGGAGCTACTGTGAGATGAGAGCCATTCTGTTCGGTGCAAGTAAGGCCGGAGAAAACTACGTTTCTAATCACCCAGATATAGAAGTCGTGGCATTCACGGATAACGATAGTGCGAAACACGGAACTCGTTTTATGGGTTATCCCATCATTGCACCCGCAGATATCAATACTCACGATGTCGACAGCATAATTATCACCAGTCAGTGGGTTGATCAAATCTATTCCCAGCTTACCGAAGAAATGGGTATTAATGAGTCGAATATCATTGTACCGAGTAAGCAGTCGGTAAAAGCTGCCTTGCCTTTCGAAGACAATGAAACGTTAGCCTTTGCCCAGTCCGTAATGCGTACGCTAAATCGATACTTCGTTTCCCACAACATTTCAGCGTGTCTAGATTCTGGAACTTTATTAGGTGCTGTGAGAAATAAAGGGCTCATACCTTGGGATGACGATATAGATTTAGCTGTAGATAAAGACAATTACGAAAGGTTACAGGCATCGCTACCTGAGCTTTATAAATTATTAAACACAAACTATGACGTAAAATGGAATATCGTCATTATCACGGTCAACAACATAGACTGTTGCATCAACCTAGAGTTTAGTAATTTATCACACACCCAATTAGTTCCTTTTGATATAAGTATACAGCGCAGAGACTCGATAAATGGTTTATCTGAACTCTTGTCCTCGGGCGGGCTGTTTTTTGCCCCCGCTACACATTTCGACAGCTACGAGCCAATCGAGTTTTTAGGTGAAACCTTTCTTGCCCCATTCGATGCAGAAGGCTTTCTCACATTTATGTATGGACATTGGCAAACGCCCAAAAAGACGACACAAATTACGGAATACGAAAATAGAAGAGCATCGATGTCAGCACCTAGAACAGGTATAAGCGTGCAAAAACGTACGCTTTGTGAATGAGCGTGATAGCTAAGGTGTCAAATTAACGTGAACGTATTACTTTCAAGCGCTAGCAATAAAGTTCCACTATTAAAAGCGCTTCAATGCGCAGTTAAGCGTATCGATAATAAAGGCATAGTCACGGCGGGAGATTTAAGTAGCCAAGTACTCACACGACACTTTTGCGATGCATTTTGGCAAATGCCACCCACAACACAAGAAAACGCAGATGAGATTATTGCCCAGCTCAAGCATCGAAGAATTACTCATATTCTCCCAAGTAGAGACGGCGAACTGCTTTTTTGGGCAAGGCGAAAAAACAACTTAAAAAGCGCTAACATTCAAGTGCTTATTTCTGATGAAAGTGCAATTGAGCTTTGTTTAGATAAATTAAGATTCGGCCAATGCGGTATTCCTTTTATCATCCCTTCATTTGAAAGCATCGAAGAGGTGAAAACGGTTATTCAGGACACACAGCCATCGCGTTACGTGGTCAAAGAACGTTTTGGTGCGGGTAGTAAAGCGGTTGGTCTTAATCTAAACGAAAACGACGCAGTGCAGCACGCCAAAGGTCTATCCTCCCCTATTTTTCAATTATACAAAGCAGGTCAAGAAATTAGCGTAGACGCTTGGCTAACGAAGGATCATTTGGTTAAAGCGGCCGTGTGCCGTGTGCGAGACTTGGTTGTTAACGGTGAATCCCAAATTACTTATACTTTACCGAATTGCCCTTTTACAGCACAGGTGACACAAACACTTTCTAAACTAGCACTTTCTGGCCCCGTTGTATTACAGGGCATCATAATTGATGGAGCGCTTCACATCATTGAGTGTAATTCGCGATTTGGAGGCGCTTCAACTTTAGGTATCAAAGCAGGTGTTGATAGTCTTTATTGGAGCTTGTGCGAGAGTATAGGTGAAGATATCGATTCGTTGCCCGTGGACCTCGCATCCCATAAAATTACGCAGATCAGAGCTGCTACCGACTATTACCTATGATTTATATCTTCGACCTAGATGATACCCTTTATGATGAGCGCCAATATGTAGAGTCTGGTCTTGCAGCCGTTGCCTCATTTGTGGAAAAAAACTGGAATGTTGATAAGCGACGTGGCTTTCAAGAATTAGTTACTCTACTTGATCGAAATGGTCGTGGTCGAATTTTCAATGATTATCTAGCTAACCATGGTATAGCAGTCAATAAGAGAAATGTACGTGCCTGTGTTTCAGCATATCGCTTACACCAACCCACTTTGACTTTGCCCGACAATCACATAACGTTGCTAGAAAGTTTGCCCAAGCCACTTTACCTCGTAACCGACGGAAATAAAGTGGTACAAAGTAAGAAAGTGGAAGCACTCAACATAGCGCACTACTTTAAGCGCGTATTTGTCACTCACCGCTTTGGAGTGAAACATGCTAAACCTTCTACTTATTGTTTTGAAAAAATCAAACAAGCAGAACAGTGTCAGTGGCACGAAATGGTTTACATTGGTGACAATCCAGCGAAAGACTTCGTTAATTTAAATAAACTTGAAATGCCAACTGTTCGGGTGCTAACTGGTGTTCACAAAAAGGCACCTGCCAAACCTGGATTCGATGCACAGTTCACCATACAAAACCTAGATGAACTTCCAGCCCTCGGGCTTTGAGCCGTATTAGGCGGCATCTCAACATATTTAGTAAAAAAGAATCAGTGCTTAATCTACCTGCAATAAACAACACGTTCTACCTAAACACTAAGAAAACTACACCTTTAGGACTAATAATCCTCACCTAAGCGCATAGATTCTAAAGCTTTATGGCAAAAATGCCGACACATGATATATTGTGTTCATAACCATAAAAACAGCGGGCAAGCTATGTTCGATGGAAAATCGATTCTCATAACAGGTGGAACGGGTTCATTTGGCCATAAGTACACTGAGACTCTGTTAGCGAGATACAAACCAAAGCGCTTAATAATTTACTCACGCGACGAACTCAAACAGTTCGAAATGCAGCAAAAATTTCACGCGCCTTGCATGCGATATTTTATTGGCGATGTTCGTGACAGAGAACGTCTTAATCGCGCCATGCAAGGTGTTGACTTTGTTATACATGCAGCAGCTATGAAACAAGTCCCTGCCGCTGAGTACAACCCTACCGAATGTATTCGTACGAATATCGATGGTGCCGAAAATGTAATTAACGCTGCCATTGATAATAACGTTGAAAAAGTTATTGCGTTGTCTACAGATAAAGCCGCCAACCCGGTTAACTTATACGGTGCTACTAAATTAGCTTCAGATAAATTGTTCGTTGCAGCCAATAATATTGTGGGAGCCGGTGCATCTCGATTTTCCGTAGTGCGTTACGGCAATGTAGTGGGTTCTCGTGGCTCTGTGGTGCCTTTTTTCAATAAGTTGATAGCGGAAAACAGCGATCATATTCCTGTTACGCACAAAGACATGACCCGTTTTTGGATTACTCTTCAGCAGGGCGTCGACTTTGTACTTAAAAACTTTGAGCGCATGTTGGGTGGCGAGATTTTCGTACCTAAAATCCCATCTATTCGAATTACTGACCTCGCGACTGCAATGGCACCGGATATTCCAATAAAATATGTAGGCATTCGTCCAGGTGAAAAACTTCATGAAATGATGTGCCCTGGCGACATGTCGCTGCATACTTTTGAGTTCGATGACCACTTTGTTATTGCCCCAGCTATCAAGTTTTTCCACCGAAGCAACAATTTTACTAGCAATGCACTTAGCGAACAGGGAAAGCTTGTAGAGTCGGGTTTCGAGTACGTTTCAGACACAAACGAACATTTCCTGAGTATTGAGGAGATACAGAAGTTCAATGAGGAAGCACAATAGTGATTCCTTATGGGCGACAGCATCTTGATGAAGAAGATGTAAAAGCCGTTGTCGAAACCTTAACATCAAACTGGTTAACACAAGGCCCTGCAGTTCCTAAATTTGAAGCAGCTCTTGCTGATTACTGTGGCGCCGAATTTGGCGTTGCCGTGAATAGCGCAACTTCGGCACTTCATATTGCCTGTTTAGCGTTAGGTGTTGGCGAGGATGACCTTGTTTGGACGTCACCTAATTCATTCGTAGCATCTTCTAATTGCGCATTGTATTGCGGTGCTTCGGTTGACTTTGTAGATATTGACCTGCAAACAGGCAATATGTGTATGAAAGCGTTAAAGCAGAAGCTTGAGCATGCCCAAAACATCAATACACTGCCTAAGGTGGTTATTCCGGTTCACTTTGCTGGACAGCCATGCGATATGGAGAGCCTCCACGTATTGGCAAAGCAGTTTGGCTTTTATGTTATCGAAGATGCATCACACGCCATTGGTGCTAAATATAAAGGCGCGTTCATAGGCAGCGGGCAGTATGCTGACATTTGCGTTTTTAGCTTTCACCCAGTGAAGTTAATTACCACTATGGAAGGCGGTATGGCCCTCACAAATAATAGTGAATGGGCAGAGAAAATGCGCATGCTGCGCAGCCATGGCATAACAAACAATCCAGAAATGATGACAGAAGAAAGTCATGGACCTTGGTACTACCAACAAATTTCGTTAGGCTTTAATTATCGTATGACGGATGTAGAGGCCGCGCTAGGACTAAGCCAGCTGGATAAACTTGAAGTATTTCTGGAAAAAAGAAACGCACTAGCAGCACACTACGATAGATTATTTAGCGGATGTGAAACCATAACACCGTTGAAGCAAAACGCTGATGGCTATTCCAGCTATCATCTTTATGTGGTTCGCATAGATTCGCTTACTGATAAACAGCATGCCGACCTTGTGACGAATTTACGTGAACAAGGTATTTTTGCGCACGTGCATTATATTCCTATTCATATGCAGCCCTATTACAAGAACTTAGGCTTTAAACTTGGCGACTTTCCAAATGCGGAGACTTACTATCAGCAAGCGGTGACATTACCGCTTTTTCCGGAGTTAACATTTGAACAGGTTGAATTTGTTGTGAACATACTTGCTGAAGAGATAAAGCGCTAATTTAAAATCCGGTGTTCAGTCTTGTTTCATGTCAGACTGTGTGGGCCGTATTGATGGCAGCAAACATACTAGCATTTCCTTATTACCGAAATACAATCTAACGCTTTTATCCCCCAATCCATAATCTGCTGCTCTTCAACAATAAAGCCACTTTTTCTACAAATATGACGCATGTCTTCTGCGTTGAACTCGCTACGACAATGAGGATTTTTTCTCCAATTTTTGTCTGCTTTGAAATCTTCGTGTTCTCTAGCGTTTGAATGGTGTAGCACAGCGTAACCACCGATAGATAGGATGCGGGAAAACTCACTTAATATATAATCAACGCTCTTGTAATCGAAATGCACCATCGCATCCCAGCTGTAAATAAAACTCACGCTGCCACTATCTGCCGGGATTTTTTCAGGCTTACTTACGCGGCATTCCACATTTTCTTTCTCGTCAAACCTTGAGGCACAATGGCTGATTGCTTCTTGACTTGTGTCTACACAAATAAGTGACTCACAGTTACCGCTTAACAAGTCAGCAATTCGGCCTTTACCGCAAGCAAAATCCATTACTTGGGATAAATTGAAATTATATTTTTGCATCAAGGGCTCAAGATAGGTCTGAAACTGCACCTCATTATGCCCTTCTGCATCTTTATAATACTCGTTCCAATCGAAAGTATGGGGCTCATATTGCCCCTCTTCCATTACATGGTTAGCATTAAGTTTAACAACTCTGTTTGCGTTGACGCCCAGTTTTTTTAAGTGAAGCTCTATCTCATCGGCAAATTTTAAAGACGCTACAATAATTGGGTACGCTGGTAGCCGAAGCAATGCGTCTTCTCGAACAAATTTAATTGCTCCCTCTTGCTTTGCAGACGTTATTTTTTTGTCCGTAACGTAAATAGTGCCAAAGAACCTCGTTACTTCTAATTGCTGTATGAATAACTGACCGATATCACCAGCACCGTAGATTATAACACCCTCGCTTTTTGGAACATCACCGAATGGAAAAAGATAAAACATATAAATCCCTATATAACAGTTAACGCTTTATGGCGTAATGAGTTCGTAATGTCTTGTTTGTGAGGAAGCGTTGCAACAACTACTGCTTCGACCTGTTCAGTCATCAAATTTTCTGGAGAAACAATGGAAAAGGAAAAGCACTTTCCAGTTAAGTACGTATCAACAACTTGTTTAATAACAATGTGGGGAAGCTTTTGTTCTAGCGCTTTAATAATTCGTCTTCCACGCGCCCCAGCTCCCCAAATGGCAATTTGACCACTGGTAGTAAATGTTTCTTTTAGTTTTTCGAGGATGGCATGGTCTTCACTATCAAGAAACAATGACAACGTATTGTTCTCGAAAGGTATATCTTCAAAAAATCTCCTATATTGCTCTGTGTAAGGGTGTGCTGAAGAAAGATGCCATGGTTTTTCTTGACCAGTAAAATGTACCACCACGGGCGAAGTAACATCTGAATGCATTATTGTGTAAGTTTGCGCGTTAAACTTTGCGTCTAAATAGTGAGCCTGTTCATCAAGCACCTTATTTAAAACATCCTGGTCATTGTATTCCCATTGCTCTCTTGAACTATGAACAGACGTCAGATGTTGAAACGTATCATTTTCTCGCCACTTCGCTAGATCTATAAGCATTACGCCAGCATTAAAATAACTTTTTGAGGAAAGCGCTATTTTTTCCGGCCTGTTTTGAGACGTTAAGGAATGATCCTCGACAACACCAACCGTTTTGCCGTCAAGTGACTCATCCCAAAGTGTCTTTATGTCACCTGTGAAGAGAATATCAGCATCCAGATAAACGACCCTATCTAACTGTGGCAATATTTCAGCAAGTGCATAACGAATGAAAGTAATGCCATTTAAGCGCCCTTGGTAACGTTCACTAAGTTTGCCTTCCGTTATGTTTGCCTTGTAAGCAATAAAATTGATCGTTACCTTTTCACTTTCTAGCATTCTTAGACATCGTTTTACCTCCGAAGATAAATTGCCGACAATATTAAGGGATACACACGAGTCGGTATTTTTAATAAGGCTGGCAAGGCTCACCGCTAAATAAGGCGCAAAATTATCATCGATACAAAAAGCGACATTTATCATTTGTATGACCTCTAAATTAGCAGTAACAAGACGGAGTACGTCAAATTTGTGTTCTACATGTCAAACTACTGGGGAGTAAAAATTTATGTTCCTGATAGACAAACTAAAGCTATAGACAGTAAATAAAGCCTTACTTGTCGCTTCATAAACACATAGTAAACACATAAACTCTAATCGAAAAGAGTTGTATCGGCTCATTGTAATAAAACTATAGAAACCATTTCGTTAAGGGTTACTATAGTTTTGCCGATACAAGACTTAGAGCATTTGGAATGGCGCTGACTATGCGCGAATAACGAGTAATATGACACTTCAAACTTCAAATAGACACGAGCAAGACATACCTTCGGTCTCAATCGAAGACTCATTGGTTGCATATCAAGCTAAAATAAAAAGTGTGATGCAGAAAATTGAAGGCGATGATTATTCCATCAGAGCCGCACTGGAACAATACTTGAGTGCTCAACAAATGCAGTGGGTCTTGAGTGAACAAGCTATCCGAAGGCTAGAAAAGCGATTCGTACTTCGTAGCGACTTAGCGGTAAAAGGAGAGCCGCTTATGAAAAACCTTACTGCTGACCAAGCTATAGTCGTTGGTACTTTTTTACTTGAAGTACTGAACAGTGAATGCGAGAAAAACCAAGACTTAAATTCGCTCAATAGCGCAGTAAGACTTACTGATTACTTACTCTCTTTTCCTATTGTACACATTAGAAATAAGGCGCCACTGAAAAGAGTACTTGGCGACTTGTTGAATATTCTAGAGGCACTGTCTAATGAGCAGTAATACTGACATTGGTTTTATTTCAATGCCTGGAGCTAGAGCTCTAGCTTACATGGACGTGTTTTCTGAGCTAAATAAATTTCCATCATGTATTTTAAAACTGAGTAACCCACACCTGAATAAATCGTTAACGACACTAAAAGGTATTTCTCAGTCTTACATTTCAATGAAAAACGATGAAGAGACATTGTCGAAACATGCAAGCATTCCGTTGTATTCAATCAACGCCAGTGATATCAACGACGATATCGTTTTAGCGCTCATAAGAGAAACAGGGATCAAAACGTGGATTTTTAGTGGTGGAGGTATTGTAAAACCGCATTTTTTTAAAGCTGGCATCCGCTTTTTACATATACACCCAGGTCAATTACCGGAAGTTAGGGGAAGCACTTGCTTCTATTACTCACTGTTATGCGACAATACTTTGGCAGCAACAGCATTTTTTTTAACCGAAGAAATTGACGCCGGCGAGCCTATCTTCTGCCAACATTTCCATATCAACCTACCAAATGAGATCCTCAACGCAACTTATATGGATTATGTCATCGACCCGTGGATTAGAGCACAAACACTAAAACGTGTTTGGCAGTCTTGGCCCAACATATCCGATATTAAAAAAACCAGCAGTAAGCACAAAAGCAAAACGCCTAGCCCTCGAGCTTGTTATGTCATGCACCCACTTTTAAGAATGATGACAATAAACAAAGTAACCAACCGTTTCGACCCTCTCAGCCCAAAAGGATTATTCATAAATGAGTAATACAGCAAAAGGCCAAGTAATTTGGCTGACAGGTCTTTCTGGCGCAGGCAAGTCGACGTTAGCAGAAAAACTTATTACATTATTCAAAGCGCGAAACCTCACTCCTGTGGTCCTTGATGGCGATCAAGTTAGGGCTGCTATTCAAGATCCACATTGGCAATTTGACGAAGCTAGCAGGCTGCGTGGTTCTTATATTTATGCTCGTCTTGCATCGCTTTTCGCTTCTCAAGGCCACTTGGTTATTGTACCAACTATTAGTATGTTCGAAGAAGTAAGGCAATGGAATAGGCTGCATAATGCCGGATATTTCGAAGTGTATTTAAAAACGAGCCAAGATGTAAGGCGTAAGCGCGATCCAAAAAAACTTTATGCGTCACACAATCAAGGAAAAAACGCAAAAATGCCAGGATTGGATCTGAACGTTGAGCTTCCTACGTCTCCTGACCTCACTATCGTTAATGAAGGCGATATTACTACCGCAGATAGTGTCGCAAGACACATATTTGATGCATTCAGCGAGCAATGTTTATGAGTTACTCTGACAATATAGTTACGCTTTCACGTAGCGAGCTTTCGTTAGCTTCCTCTAAGGCAGAAGTGCTAAATAGTTTGTATGGCAGGCTAAAAAGCGCATCAGTACTCCCACTTAATTTTTTTACGTTTGCAGAGTGGAAACGCGGTGGTGATAAACATATTCATGCAGCTAAGCAATTAGGCGCAGAACTAATTGTTCGTTCTAGTTGTTTGAATGAAGACACCGACTGTAGTAGTCAAGCTGGTAAATACACTTCGTTACTACATGTTAAAAACACAACTGAAGCTTTAAGTCACGCAATAAGCAAAGTGTTCGCATCTTATGGCGATGCACAAAATGACGATCAAGTATTTATTCAGCCAATGCTTGATACACCTGACTTTGTTGGTGTTGCCTTTAATAGAGAACCGAATAGTAATGGAAACTACTATGTTATTAGTGCTGATACTACCGGTGATACACAATCGGTTACATCAGGCGCAGATTCAACGATACAGAATTGGTTCATAAGGCACGATGCAAAACCTGAGGAAAAATGGCTAGTTCAAGTGATAGCACTATTTGAAGAACTACACACGCTGTTTGGTACATGCCCTCTGGATATCGAATTTGCCATCAAGAAGAATAAGGTTTTTCTATTACAGGTACGGCCTCTTTTGTTAGCGCTAAAACAAGAAAGCCAAGAATCAAAAAGTAATACAAAACAATACGAGCTAGAGCTTTCCTGTATTGAGAAAAAGCTTAAACGTATGTCTACCCGCCACCCGTACCTTTGTGGCGAGCAAACGCTATTTGGCGTTATGCCAGATTGGAACCCTGCAGAAATTATTGGCGTAAAACCCAAACCACTCGCTCTTTCTCTCTATAAGGAATTAGTTACAGACCGCGTATGGGCGCAACAGCGGTTTAACTATGGTTACAGAAACGTGTATAACCATCCTCTTCTTTTAGTGTTAGGCGGTACGCCTTTCGTTGATATTAGAGCTAGTTTTAACTCTTTTATCCCTAACACCTTGGCAGAACCATTGGCTGAAAAGCTCGTTAATCATTACCTTAATACACTAAAAGCGTCACCGCACCTCCACGACAAAGTCGAGTTCAGCATTGTTTTATCCTGTTTCAATTTCGGACTAAAAGGCCAGCTTGATGAACTTAAGCAGTGCGGATTTAGTCAGTCTGAATGTAATGAAATACAACACGCACTAATTGTACTTACCGATAATGTGATTACCGATAAAAACAGTGTTTTTCATCAAGATATAGAGAAAATAGATGAACTTGAAAAAAGGCAGGATCAAATAATTCAGTCTGACTTGAATAAAATAGACAAAATATATTGGCTAATAGAAGACTGCAAAAACTATGGCACACTTCCATTTGCGGGACTTGCAAGAGCCGGTTTTATTGCCATTCAGCTCCTAAAGTCAATGTGCGAAAGCAAATTAATAACCCAATGCGATTACGATAGCTTCTTACACAGCGTAAAAACCGTTAGTTCTGCATTGCTCGATGATAGCAAAACAATGCAGCGTGACTTACTCATTAAAAAATACGGGCATTTACGACCTGGAACATATGACATTACCTCTAAACGTTATGACGAAGAGCCTGGCAGTTATTTTTCGACAACCAAAGGTTTCAGTGACAAATTAAATAAGTTCGCATTGTCATTAGAACAGCTAAATAACATTAATGAGGCGCTATCACGTAGCAACCTCTCTTGCGACGCCGTTACATTGTTCAACTTTATAAAAAACGCTATTGAAGCGCGTGAATACGGAAAATTTGTTTTCTCTCGAAGTTTAAGTCAAACACTGGTACTTATTGAGCAGCTAGGCAGTCAGGTGGGCTTTAGCCGTGACGACTTAGCATTCGCGGACATCAAAGAAATTTTGCGATTACAGTCAACGAGTCACAGCGCTACGGCAACATTAGCTAGCACAATTACTCTCGGCAAGGAGTATTATGAGATGTGCCAGAAGATAAAATTGCCGGCACTGATTCGACGCCCTTCTGATGCCCAGTTTTATCAAGTGCTTGCCGAAGAACCCAACTTCGTTACTTCTGGCTGCATCACGGCTCCGGTTTGTACCAATATTGATCCAAATTCGGTAGCAGGAAAAATTGTTTTTATTGAGGCTGCTGACCCCGGATTCGACTGGTTGTTTTCTTATGAAATAGCAGGGTTAGTTACACAGTTTGGCGGACTAAATTCACATATGGCTATTCGAGCACAAGAACTCAATGTACCTGCGGTTATAGGTGCAGGAGAGTGGTGGTTTAAGAAATGGAAAAATGCAGAAATGCTAAAAATTGACTGCCAATGTCAAAAGGTTCATATCATTTCATGAACACCATTTTTGTTACTCAGCGTGTAGATATTCTACAAGATCGAAATGAAACGCGAGACAGCTTAGATCAGAAGTGGGTATTGTTACTCATGCACTGCGGACTACTTCCAATTCTGATTCCCAATAATGTGCAAGCAGCAGAAGCACTATATAAGACAATATCACCGTCTGGACTTCTTCTCACTGGCGGCAACTCCTTGGTAACGTATGGAGGAGACGCACCGCTGAGAGATGCTACTGAAAAACGTCTTTTAGACATATTCATTACAGCGCAAAAACCTGTGTTAGGTGTGTGTCGTGGTATGCAAGTTATTCAAGATAAATACGGACAAGCACTAACGCCAATAACCGGACATATTGCTCAAAAGCAGCAAATTAAGCACAAAGGTATTTTACGCACTGTGAATAGTTATCACGAGCTAGGTACACGTAATAACAACACTTTATTAAGAATAGACGCGCAATCTCAAGATGGGGTGATCAAAGCGATATCACACCCGAACGCCCCTGTCGTCGGCATTATGTGGCACCCAGAAAGAGAAGAAGAATTCTGTGAGCATGACATCAAATTTATAAAAGAGTTTTTTAGCCAATGAAAGCAGTCATTCTGGTAGCTGGGCTCGGCAGTCGCCTTCGCCCCTACACAAACGCACTTCCAAAAGCACTGGTTCCTGTAAACGGCACTCCTTTGCTTGATTATCAACTTTCTTCATTAAGAAAGCGGGGCATCAATAATATTAGCTTAGTGACAGGTTATCTTCCCGATGCATTCGAGCAATATCAATTACCTTGCTTTTACAACGAACAGTACGCAAACAGCAATATGGTTTATTCATTAATGCGAGCACGTGTACTCTTTGACGGCAAAGAAGATCTATTAGTTTGTTACGGCGACATTGTATATAACCAAGATACCCTTAATCGTATTTTAGATACACAAGGCTCACTGGTTGTTTCGGCAGACTTAGATTGGCTTTCCTTATGGAAGCTTAGGATGGAAGACCCTTTCAGTGATGCTGAATCCTTCGTCATGGAGAAAGATAGTCATAAAATTGTTTCTTTAGGTCAAAGCATTACAACTGATGAAGATGCGCAGGCTCAATATATAGGTTTGTTAAAGGTATCTGCAGCATTTCAAAATGAGTGGCTTACTGCATTTGACCAAATGCCAGCATCAAAGTCTCAAAATTTATATATGACTGATTTTATTCAATCGCTAATAGATAATGGTCATGATGTTACTGCATCTCTTCATAGCGGTGGTTGGTTGGAAGTAGATAGTGTTGAAGATAAAGCCTGCTACGAGTCATCAAAAAAAATAAAAGCGTTCTTAGATAGCATCAAGCCTGGCGATTGACTGCTGGCGTGCCTAAACATAACGAAGATGTTGCTCTGACGATGTAAGACTGATTAAAGACAAAGCCGTCTTATTGCACTCCCTTAATCTCGCACAATAATAAGGGAGTGAACTGCCGTTTTTAGGCATTGACATTACTTAACACGTTTGATCCACGCTCCTGGCCAGTGCGTTATATTATCAGCAAGCTCACTTTCATTAAACGGCCATTCAGGCTGAACGATTTCAAAGCGGTCATCTCTTTTCACGAAATCCGCCGCTGCGCGAGTTGGATTATCTGTATCCCAGTTTGCTCCTCCTCTTGGCACGTCACTTAAATCCTGCATTATGCCATCTGTAGCAACAATGTAAGAACCAACAGAAACAAGTTCAGCATAGGCTTCAAGCTCGCTGAGTACGTGTTGATAGGTATGGTTAGAATCAAGTATGACCAGTACAGTCTCATCCTCTTTAACCATGCTCTTAATGTCTGCCACTACCTTTTCGTCGGTAGAGCTACCTTCAACAAGCTCTATTCGATGAAATAGAGAATGGGCTTCTATTGCCGCCCTGTTATGAGGACGAATTTCAATATCTATCCCAATTACACGTCCTTTATCTAAAGCCTGCATTAAACTTGCGTAAAACACTAACGAACCACCGTGTGCTACACCTGTTTCTACAATTACATCAGGCTGAAGCTGATAAATAACTTCCTGCATTCGTATCATGTCTTCTGGAAGTTGAATTACAGGACGACCAAACCAACTAAAGGTATAGACATACTTTTGGTTCCACCCTACTTTTACCCAATATTTCGAGAGCGTCTCAAATGCTTCTTTCGAATAAAGCGGCAACGTTTTGGTTGCATCACCATCTTGTGTACTTAGTGTCTTTTCTTCTGTATCGATCGTGATTTTCATTTTATATTCCTGCTGCAGGTGATTTATGTGCAGTAACCATTCTCTTTAGCCCAGAGGCTAAATCGTATTTAGGTTGCCAACCTATTTCCTTAAGAAGACCATTACGGCCGACAATCGGCAAATTCAGAGTATTTTCGTTAGCTATAGCTTTAATTTCAGATGCATCAAAACCAGTAACCCCTTGTAACATATTTAAAATATCTACAACAGAGTGTCCTATTTCATTACACACATTAAATGTGCCATTATTCCTCGTGGTCAATAAGCACAGCATGGCTTGCGCTATATCATCAATAAAAATGAAATCGCGTTTATCTAATGCATTTACCGAAAATACAGGTTCAGAGCCTTCTAAACAGCGCATTAGAGAGGGTATAAGTTTGGCACTTGGCATACCTGGCCCATAAGCAAAAAAAATTCTTGCCCATCGAAAGCCAACATCATGTTTTTTAGCCCATACGCCTGCAATATTATTTAATGAAAGCTTCGCAGTTCCATATAAAGTGTTGGGAGTGCCTTCATTATGAGCTTCACTCAATACTTCTTTTGAGTTTCCATATTCGGCACAGCTTCCCGTACTTACAATGATATTTCCACCTGCTGCATGGAATGCTCTGAACAATGTTAGTGAATAAGCCACCCAATCCATGTTCTCTGGCGCTTCCCAGAATTGATTAGGCTTTACAAACCACGCCAAATGAAGCAGGTGTGTGCACTCTACACTTTTTAGCACCTTGGTTAAGCTTGCTATGGTTTGGCTCGACAAATCAATCGAAATAAAGTTTTCCTCAGCAACGGTTTCTGGGCAAGAACGGCCAATGGCTACGAACGGAATACGTTGTTGAGTAAGCTTTTTTATAACCGCACCACCAATAAAGCCACTCGCACCTGTGACCAATACTTTCATATAACTCTCAATTCAGGTATTGCGGTTATAAATTTGCATGTTTTAGGCACTAGTGGTTTAACCACATCTTTGATTTCATGAGCGATGTTCCACGGTAGAATCAACACATAATCTGGAGAATACTCTTTGAGTCCACTAGGTGGGAGAATAGGAATGTGACTTGCTGGCATAAACTTTCCCTGCTTTGAATCAGCAGCGTCAAAAACTACCGGAATATCTGACACATCAACGCCCGCGTAATTAAGCAGCGTATTTCCCTTAGCCGCTGCACCATATGCAACAATCGTTTTATGACTTGCTTTTGCTTTCTTCAGGAACGCTTTCAAGTCTTGTGAAATTGCATCCACTGAATGCGCAAAATTCTGATAGGTACTATGAAGACCCATACCGAAATGTTGCTCTTCTTCAAGAACGTTGAAGACATTGTGGTTCACTTTTTTAATTTGGCCACTATGCTGAGCCCATACTCTCAAGCTACCTCCATGCGTCGATAACTTCTCTACATTGAAAACCTCTAATCCCGCTGATGCTAAAATATTACTGACAGCGGTAAGAGAGAGATAAGAAAAGTGCTCATGATATATAGTGTCAAATTGCTTGTATTTGATAAGGTTCAACAAGTGTGGAAACTCTAAACTCACGACCCCAGTCTTAGCGAGCATAGTGGCAATACCACTGACAAAATCGTTAATATCAGGCACATGGGCAAGTACATTATTTCCAATGATGACATTCGCTTTTGGATAGTCATTCAATAAACGACAAGCTTGTTCTAATCCAAAAAAGCACTCTTGTATATCAACGCCTTTGCTTCTTGCTATCTCTGCCGCTACAGAAGTAGGTTCAATACCCAAGCAAGGAATGCCTTTTCTTACAACATGCTGAAGAAGATAGCCATCGTTAGCGGCAAGCTCAACCACAAAACTTTCAGCATTTAGATTTTGGCTTTCCACAAGTTCATCAACAAAAAGCCTTGCATGCTCTACCCATGTAGATGACGTGGAGGAAAGGTAGGCATAATCGTCAGTGAAAAGTTCATCTGCCCGCGTAAAATCTTCTGTCTGAACCAGCCAACACTTGTCGCAAACTAGAATATTCAGTGGAAATGATACTTCCATCTCGAAGTCGGATTCACAGCTAAGATACGCATTTGACGGCGGCATTGAGCCTAAGTCGACAAATGGAAGCGATAGTGAATGGTTACAGTGGCGACACTTCACAATGACAAACCCTTAAAATATCCCGGCAATTTAGGCAGCCCGTTATCTCTGACAGATATTTCTGTTATCGGCAGCGGCCATTGAATGTTTAACTTAGGATCGTTTGGATGAACTCCACCTTCATAATTAGGTAAATAATCTGCAGTATGAAGATAAAGGAGTTGAGAGTCGTGCTCAAGAACCTGAAAACCGTGTGCGCACCCAGGAGGGATAATTAACGCGTTGTTTTTAGCAGCGCATAGTACTACTGTTGTATGCTGTAAGAATGTATCTGATGTTTTGCGCAAATCAACCACGACATCAGAAACTATCCCTCTAATACAACGCACGATTTTATATTCTCTTTGTGGCCCTAGTTGATAATGCAAGCCCCTGACGGTTCCTTTTAAAAAGTTCTCAGAATGATTCATTTGTCGAAATGAGAGATTTTCAATGTGTGGACAAAGTTGTTCGGCACAAAACCAGCGACTAAAACTACCTCGCGCATCACCGAGCCTTGGGCTTAGAATCTCTACTACACCCTTGATTGGCTTTTCATCGCATTTTAACTGCACGCCCAAACAACTCCTTTTCTGTGCGCATCTTGCTGATATTGCTTCAATTGCTCTTTAGAAGAGACATGGCCATTAGCATAATAGTTTTGATACCACAGTGCGGTATATCGAGCTGTATCACTGAAATCCCAAACAGGCTGCCAATAGAGTTGTGATTGTGCTTTTTCACAGTTCAATCTAAGCAATGTTGCTTCGTGCAAAGGTTTACCCTGCTGTATATTCCATGTCAATTCGGGCCAAAACGATTTCATGGTGGTCAAAATATCTTCAACGCTGTAATTATCTTGAAGCCGCGGTCCGAAGTTCCACGCGCCTTGCACGCTTCTATCATCTTCAACCATCTTTTGTGCCAAACACAAATATCCAGAGAGTGAGTCAAGCACATGTTGCCAAGGTCTTACCGCCTTTGGATATCGAATATCAAGAGGAGAACCGTTTATTGTTGATTTAACGATGTCAGGAATTAATCGGTCTTTGGCCCAATCCCCACCCCCAATCACGTTACCTGCCCTACAGCTGGCAACAATTGGAGCACCATCATTGAAAAAGCTTTTGCGAAAGCTTTCTACGACCAATTCACACGCCGCTTTCGATGAACTGTATGGGTCGCACGCCCCTAACGGCTCATTTTCATTAAATGGCGCGCCATTTTCTGGATTGTCATAAACTTTATCGGTAGTAATTACCACAATACCAAGCAAACTACTCAAACCGCGTGATGCATTAAGTAAGTTAACTGTTCCCATTACATTCGTGGCCCACGTCTGTACAGGTTCATTATAGGAGGCTCTGACAAGGGGCTGTGCGGCTAAATGAAATATGAGGTGCGGTGATATTCTCTCTATCACGCTACTTAACATTTTTTCATCTCTTACATCTGCATTTACATGGTCAGCTTGCAGTTCAAGCAAGCTCCAATGAGAAGGCGTGGTGTCTGGCTCCAAAGAATACCCAGTTACTTCCGCGCCTAATGCCTGTAACCATAGCGTTAGCCAACTTCCCTTAAAGCCAGTAGCACCTGTAATTAGAACGCGCTTACCCGCAAAGCAATTTTTAAACATAATGCTTACCACAGTTTCCACGGCGGATTAGGCTGTTTCCACATAGACTCTAGCTGGTTTTTGTCTCTCAATGTATCCATGGCCTGCCAAAAACCATGATGCCTATAAGCATTTAACTGCCCATTCATCGCTAATTCCATAAGAGGTTTATCTTCGAAGCTGTCTTCATCTGACGTTAAGTAATTAAACACTTGTGGCTCAAGTACGAAAAAACCACCGTTTATCCAAGCGCCATCACCAGCCGGTTTTTCTTTGAATCGATTAACCACATCACCTTGAATATCAAGAGCGCCATATCTGCCAGGAGGCTGAATTGCCGTAACGGTAGCCGTTTTTCCCGAAGCTCGATGTGCACTGATCGCTTGGGATATATTAATATCCGCAACACCGTCACCGTAGGTAAAACAGAAAGTCTCATCATCAAGATATTCTCGTACGCGCAACAATCGACCACCAGTCATGCTCGATTCGCCCGTATCCACTAGAGTGACACGCCAAGGCTCAGCATGCTTCTCATGCACTTCCATATTGTTCGAGCGCATATCGAATGTGACGTCAGAAGAGTGAAGAAAATAGTTAGCGAAATACTCTTTGATTACGTAACCTTTGTAGCCAAGACAAATCACAAAGTCATTAATTCCATAATGAGAGTATATTTTCATTATGTGCCACAGTATTGGCTTGCCACCAATTTCTATCATGGGCTTCGGGCGTAGATGTGACTCTTCACTTATTCGAGTACCCAAACCACCCGCCAAGATTACTGCTTTCATTATTAAGCCTTTGTGTATTTTGGTAATTTGTCATTTCTATGACACTGAAGTATATACAAAAATAAAGCAAGCATCAGGCCCATATTGACTCTATTACGCTAAAAAATTTTATACATTCGCTCTGTCGAGATACCTAATTGGCATAAGCTTAAATAGATTTCTTCAGCAAAAGCCAATGAACAAATAATAATAGGAACATCTAATTGAAGTAGCTCATTTGGTTGACTAATAATGTACTCTTCGAACTTACACCCATGTCGTGAAGGTGAAGAGTCGACAACGCCCACAATGTCATATGTTCCACCTACTCTTTGTTGCATTATAAATTGACTCGCGAGCTCACCAGAACCATACAATACTGCATTTGAAGCAGTACAAAGCTGTTGCCCATTATGACAAGATCTCACCGAGAGTTTTTGAGCGTACAGTGAAGGAATTGTGCGAGCCACATTTTTTCCGAACTGGTTAATAATCACTTTTTCAGTTTCAAGTAGCGGCGTTTCTAGACAGCTACACAACTGCTCGATCATTCCCAAAATAAAAGTGCCCTGTCGAGTCATCCAACTAGCTAGTTTTTCGCTATTGGCATCATTAAGTTCTGCAACATTTAAAACAACGTTGAGTGCTTTACGCAAATATAAAAGCGCTAAACCAGGATTCACATCGAATTCTTTCTCTGTTCGTCTTGATAGAGACTCAGCGGCTGTAATTGCGTAGTCCATTTTTTCGGGATATTTTTTCCAGGCAGCAAGCGCAAGCTTATTAAATGGTTGATACGACCTTTGATACTGTTCCAGACACTTGTCGACGGACTCCATAAGGTCTAGCTTATATTCCTGCCATACAGGTAGCCTAACGCCATTTAGAATAAAGTGGAGATTTTCAACGAGATAACCTACTGAGTTACCTGGATTACAGATTACAGTATTATGATATTGCGGTGTATTTTCCTCCTTTGTCCCCTCAATTATCGCGCTCAGTCTTTCCTTCAATTCATCTAAGCTAGAAATAGTTGTTTCTATAGCAGACTTTCCGCCGCCGGGTTTGAAAACCAGCATAGGTTGTCCGGTAACAAGAGGATAAAGGTGTGATTGATATTGCCTGTGGCAGACCATTGCCACACCTCTGCTGTAGTCGCCAATATAAGAAGGTGATTGGCTGAAGGTAAACCGCGGGTTGTTACTGAAGCCCTCAATGACAGATGCAATTTTTGGGTGAGAGAAATCTTCTGGAAAAGGTCTGAAAATAATCTCGTGTTCTGGAAAATGAGTTAACAGAAAAGTAACGGTCGGTGCTATGTGATCAACGACCCAAGTCGCCTCTAAAGCAAGGTTGGAGAGATGGTAAATAATCGCCGTGTTTTTTTTGCTGCACTGCCTGTAAACCTGATAAAACTTATCGAATTTTATTGAGCCAAAAGGAATGACTGTTAAAGCATCACTGCTTGCTTGTCGCAATGCTCTTGGAAAGTAACCTGAGAACGCTTGCTTGTTAACACACGTGACAGGCTGGGCTGAAAGAATATAATCAAACTCTAGACATCCACCGTATTCGTTTAGTGTTTTAGTCAGCTTTACATCGATACCGTGCTGACACCCGATGCGCTTAACATTTGTAGGCCAATTAAAGCTAAGTTCGAAGTTCGATTCTTGTATAAAAACAATATCTAGCGCGTCTAACTGTTGAAAATCTTCCTCGAAACACAAGAGAAACGGAACATCAAGCCAGTTACTCTCTATTAGCCACTGTGGGTTACTTTTAACCTCATCAATATCGACAATAGCGAGAACTTCAATTTGCGCATACTCTTTGAGCGAACAGAACAACTCAAACATGTGATTCATTGCAGCATTGCGCTGAACCCAAAAGCCGCATTTAATCTTATTCTCAACGCGTGATAAGTGTTGTTTGTAATAGCAGAGCAAATCTGACATTGCGGTTTTAATATCCGCTGACTTTATTAAGCCAACCTTTTTTAGCAGTCCTGCTAAGATTTCATCAGTCAAACGGTCATGATCGGCAACATGCTTTTTATCTAGCATCATAATCCAAGCAATTCTAAAGAGAGATTAGTGTATTTTATGTAGAACTGCATTGCATCATCTAGATGCTGAGGGCCTGTGGATACTGGCTTTCGTGGCAGGGCAAGTTGCTTTTCCCAGTGGTAGCGAGCAAGCTCTTCTGGACTTATATCAGGTATATATATATCGCTTTTTGTAAGGCCCGAATGATAAATCTCTCGAGGACTCGGCTGACGGATTTTCTCATTTTTTTCAATAATGCTATCTGTGATAGCTTTCTCTTCGTCCGTGAGCAATGCATAAAAGTCATCCAAAATCTTTTTGAAGTTCGCAGGGTCTTCATCTCCCCATTCAGTGACTTGATCATACTCAATCATTGCCCAGCCCAAGGCTGCTGGAATGTTAAGCTTTACTTTGCTCAAATTACCTGTCGAATACATTGCTTTAATGCATGCGTAATCTGATGCAATAAATATGTTATGTCCAAGCCAGAAGCCGGGAACGACAAGTTGCGATATGTACTGCGAGAAGTCAGGCGTTGTTTCTTCTAGAAATTGCTTTGCCGCGGGAAGAGAGACTTTAGTTCTCTCACCATTTGAAATATTCTCTCCCGAGACTACCATCATAAGACTACGCCCCACATCCACACATTTATTGCTAAAATTTAGCGCACAAACCATAGAAGTAAAATCAGGACTCATTGGCACAAATATACGCCCGTAATGTTGTTTTATCTTTTCTACAATTTTTCGGTTAACTGCACCTGAATAAATTTTACCAAAACTAATTTTTTCCTGTGTGGAACGACCAAACAAAGGCTCGATAAAGTCAAATCGTCGCTTTAGCTCTTCAAGTGCACTATAAACAGATGGCATTACCGGCTTTATCAGGGGGTGATAAGTACCCCGCTGACCTTCACCATCTAACATCGCAAAATGCTCATACTGCCAAGATAAAATATCAGGGGTATTAAATTCATCAGCTAATTCCTGCAAAACCGTCGTTGCTCGTGGATGAAAAAGAAATTTTTCATTGATAACAGTGATGTACTGACCTTGTGCTTTTTCAATCGCAAAATCCCAATTATCAGGCATTGATAAAGGTTCAGTCGGTCTAAAATATTTAAATTTTTTATCTTTGAGAAATGGAGCAACAACGTCTTTACAGGGCTTATTAATGCTATTATCAGAGACAATTACTTCATAATCATCAGTTTGCTGCGCATATAGATATTCAAGGCACTTTTTAAGCAGCTGAGGCCTATCTCTAGTGGGTAATACATAGCTCAGAAAAGGCCTGTCATTCATAATCTTTCCTACTTTTTCAACTTGATAACATGACTCACAGAGGAGGGTAGTTGTGCTGCAATTTCATCAACAAAACTCAATGAGGCAATGACTACCACTGCATTGTCTTTAAAAAGACACTTATCTAGGGCGACCACTTTACACCCCATTATCTCTTTGATAAATAACGCATTTCTATCTATTATCAATTCGATGCTTATTGATGGCTCAAGCTTTTTTAAAAACGTTAAAACGTTGCGTCCCAATTCCCCGCCACCGTAGATGTAAACAGGATTTTCTCGATAAGGATATAACTCCCACCCCAGCATTGCGATTTCATCAGACGAAGATTTCTGCATATGCTGCGTTGACGTTACAAACTCAGAGAGAGCCACTAAAGGTTCGGGGAGAACACTTTCATATAAGGCAAATAGCTGCTGTCGACTCTCATACCGCAACATCTTTTTACTTAAGCTAAATGGTGTATTTCGATACCATAAAAACGGTAAGGGTATGTTGACGATATTTTTGCCTGTAAATGAAAGCTTCAAGATGAGTTGCCAATCCTCCTCTCCTGCAAACTCTCCACACTGAAAACCCTTGGCTTGTTCAAAAGCAACTTTGCGGTACAGTGCGCTAATGCCTCCTACACAGTTGTATAACAACGCTGATGACCAGTCTTTGGCATCATGGAATTGAATTAGCATGCCCTTTTCGTTTGCGAAATCAGGGATACCGTCGCCATCAAAAAAACAAAAAGCAACGGTAACAACATCAGCATTTTCTCTTGATAGCGTGTCGCAGCAGAGGCGAAGTGCGTCTGGTGCGAGAATGTCATCATCATCAAGAAAAAATATATAGTCGCGGTTTGTATTTGCAGCGCCTTTATTTCTTGCGTTGGAGGCACCAAGGGGAGTTTTACTATCAATGATTTTAATGTGTAGATTAGAAAATCGCGGGTCTTTCACCAAGTCTGCTAACTGTTCCCTTTCTAGTTGGCTACTCGCATCATTCACAATAACAACTTCAAGTCCGGTACCTTGCTGCGCTACAGACAAAAGAGTTAAAGGTAAATAATCTATGCGATTATGAAAGGGGATGATAACCGAAACATCATCTATATTTATTTGCGAACGTTCATTTTTCAGCTGCGTTCTTTTTCTTTCTTGATGCTTTTCAAGATAACTTAGCAGCAAACCATTTTTGTCGAGAAACCGTTTTGCGTTAGCATAATCCTGCTGAACTGAATGACAACCAAACCAGCGAATATTCCAGTACATACAGCGTTCAACGGTTTGATGCAAAACATTAGCAAAGTACCCAAGTCCAGCGTAACGAGAGAAATATATTGTATCGAAAGATGGATTTTTATAGAGCCATAACGCTATCTCAGAAGGTGCCTTGAGGCTACTATCCCTGTGAGTGAACTGGCCCTGTTCTATAACTAAGAACTCGATATTATCAACTTTTTTAGAGGGTGCCCAAACCAGTCCTTCATCATCAAACAAAATGACTTGCGCGTTCTCTAATGAGCTCACCAAAGACTCGACCTGTTCAAGCTCCTGTTTCCATCCAACTATAAGAATGCTTTTGTTCATCAGTCTTCTCTATACTCGTAACACCAATCCTTCGAAACCACAGTTTTCAAGTATCGCTTGCATTGACTGTTGATAGCTTAAAGAGCAAACAACAACGGCACTCGCAGCATTGAAACTATTGAGATTTAAAGGCAAAACTTCTATTCCCTTAAATATTTGTCCAGCTTTAAAGGTATCTATGACGATGGGCTTAACATTCATTGTAAGTGATGTTTCGACAGCACGCTCGGCTATATCATTAGCGCCAAATATATACAGTTCTGTAATTAAAGAGTTGTCCAGAGCAGCAATCTGACTGCACAAATACTCAATCCTCTTGAATTTATGCCTGTTCGAAAAAATAAAGTTCAATGAAGAATTAATATTACTTTGGGCACCTTTATTTAAACCCACAGCACTCCTCAATGATTTCAATAGCGTAAACTTTTCTCTTAACTCTTTCGCATAACTTTTCTTATTGTGCCAACGCGTTGTTTGAACATGTTTTCTAAATTTATTCAGAGGGATACAAGTGAAAGCAATGTCATGCGACAACAGTATTCTATTGTAAAGCGCCCAATCTGCGCAGTATTTGAAGTCGCATTCGCGGAGGTTCTTTTTCAAAACTGAAGCGTTAAACAATACTGCACTTACGTTAGGTATTACATTGCGATAAACCATGTAATCTCTAACAAAGTCTCTTCCCTTCATGCAGAAGTCTTGCTTCCACAGTCCATCGTCAGAATAGTGATGAGAGGAGTAGTCATACCTAGCGATAATTTGACTACTTTCATCAATTATTTCGCTGTCGCAGTAAGCCATGCCGACTGAGGGGTTGTCCTTTAAAATAGAAAGAAGTGTGGTAAGCAATTCAGGCTCAGCTTCGTCATCGCTCTCGGCTATCCAAATAAAATCGCCTTTAGCTAATGTAACCCCTTTTATCCATTGTTTTATAGGTAATCCTGAATTCGAATTGCTGACGTATAAGCCAACAACTTTCTCACAGGCTGAAGCAAATGCGGTAAGCACTTCCTCGCTTTTATCAGGACTACCATCATCTAGTAATATAATTTCAATATTACTATGCGTTTGGTTGATGATAGTGCCGAGCCTTTTCTCAAGGTACTTTTCGTGCCTATAATTCGGTACAATCACAGATACCAATGGCGTGCTGTTCATTGTTGCCGTTACAGCGGCCTTGTCAGAAAAGTTCATTGCTCACTTCCAAAGCCCCACCACAAAATATTGTTTTCAATTTGTTGGTGTGCTTCACGTTTGCTCACCCCTTCAAAAAACATCGACTCAACCTTTGGCTTGCCAACACATACAACACCTCTATTACCCAATTTATCGACTATGTAGTCATTATATTGAGCGTTATCCTTTGGAATCATAATGTAATTTGGATAATCGATATAGCTGACATGATCTGGGAACATACTTAACACATGTTCTGCATAATCCCTTAAACCATCTGAAACTTCTTTACTTTCACCCACAAAATAAAGCTTTGGCAGAATGACTAGTGCAATCTTTTTCTGAATCCAAGCCTTTACAGTCCAAGATGCTTTATTAATTGAATGATAGAAAACAGTTTCACCATTAAGGTACGCATCAACGTCATATTTAAAGTCAAACACTGGATGATGATATAAAATCGTATTTTGTTTACAGAAGAAATCTGCTAACGCTTTCTGGGATGTATCTTTATCAATTTGTACAACGACATGTGCCCCAGACATACTTTCTTTAGTAGGGTAATTTTTTTCGTCACAGAGTAATGCGGTCTCATTATTGTTAGTGTTGAGCTCGAACCACTGTTTGTCTATTTCAGAAACCGCATCTAAATATTGTTTTATGAATTTATTATCGTTCTCACTCAGATTAGATCGTGCGGTAAATTGTTGGCTTTGTTCTTTTATAAAAATAGCCTCACGCTCTGGCACAAAACTAGAGACGTTATCGAATATGTGATTCCCTTGCAGGATCGCACCTCGAATCATTTCTAGTGTTTCAAGCCATGTTTCCCTTAGCATATTGAGACGTGACACTTTTTCGTATTCTGATTCATCCGAATAAAGCAACTTACTGAATGCAGAGTTAGCAAAATTTACCGTACCGTAAAGATAATAGAAAAGAAGTGACCTTCCCTCTTGATATGACGAAAACAACTTCTTTTTAAGTTTTTCTGTGTAATGCTCTGCATCGTCCGATACTTCAAAAGCATCTTGCGTCATCGCTACAAACTCATTCAATTGTTTTTCTAAGGTTGGCTGATCGTAAAAACTATCGTATTCTTGTAAAAAATCGCGATCTTCCGACAAAGGTTGAAATGCTTCCGCCTTCACTTTTCTCAACACCTCCTCTTTTTCATAGGCAGATGTCACTAACAGGATGTCGTCTACAGGTAATGGTTTCGCGCCAGCAATAAGCGCACCGTCACTTGTGTTAAAACAATCTACTTTAGCTTTTGCAAGCGTGCGCTCAATAATGGCTTTGGAAACTTTAAATTCATACTTGGTAAACACACTTTTCTTGAAGTTTCCTGGCACCACGATGTTGGTATTATGCCGTTCTTTATAACTATATTTTTCCTTTCCATGATTGTCATAATAGCCAGACTGCTTAGAATGATGTTTATCTTGTTCTGCAAAACCTAAATCGACTCCGAACAAGTAAAGCTGCTGAAATCCCATCAAGGTAAACAGGTTTATAGCAAAATTGGATACCGTAGGATAAGCAAACTGAAGTTCTTCGTAGTTTTTTTCACCGAGTAACTTTAGTGAAGAAACCGTAGAAGATTCACCTTCTTTAAATGCGATATAGGTATTTCTAAACAACTTACATGTATCTGGATGAATTCCGTTACATGACAACAAGTCCACTTGCTTTAAAAAAGCAAAGTCGTTAATCCGGCAGCTCCAATCAAAAGTAGAACGATTTTGTTCGATTTCTGCATGGAAATCTGGAACTATGCCATTTTTATACAACGGCATAAGCGCTGTACCACACGAGACCACGATAGCTTTGTCTTTAAAAGACTTGATAGCATCGATTGTGCTATCTAGTGACGGGCCATTTCCTACGATGAAGACTGCAATATCCTTGTCTGCTAGTGATAGTTTTTTTGCAGGGTCCTTTAAAAGAAGTGGATACTTTCTACCTATGGTTTCTTTTGTATGCGCAATGCCGTAGCGAGCATGATCAAAGTTTTCACCCATGGCAATAACAACTTGCAACTGCTCACGCAGCTGACTAATGGTATGAACCATCTTGGTGTTATGATAGGTCTGATAAAAGTATGTATTAGCGAGAATGTAGGGACCAACAGAATAAAACTGATTCAGCAAATCTCTAAATAGATTTGAGCCATCATCTCCAACATTAATGTATAAACGTCCGCCTTTCTGGTCGATGCGCTCAAGAATATTTGCCCAGTCTATTAAATAAAGCGATGCATAGAATAGGTCGCGATTAGGCTCACAGACGAAGAGCTTTTCAACATCGTTGTTCTCAAACAACGTTTCTAACTGAGGTCCAATACCAAATAGAATTAGCGACTTTATCTGCTCGGGTAGCTTACTTGTTTTATCTCCTGCGTCTTTTAAAAGTTTCTCTGCCTTTTTAACAAACTGAAAGTGTTGATAATGCTTCAGCTTAACCCCGTTATACCCCAATATTAAGCCATCTTTATTCGGATACTCTTTGAAGTTTTCGAAATTTATACTGGCATCTTCAAATGGTGAATCACTGTACCAATTAGCCAGAGATACTTTGCTAAATATGTTTACTGCACCGCGCGCGTCCTGCATTGGAACCCAATAATTAGGTGTGTAGCACTCAAATTCATTGGCAATATTCGGGACGTAGCGTTTAAAAGCTTCTACATTGAGAGTAAAACGCTCCTCTTTGCTCGCCTCATCAAGTCGCTTCATTGAAACAGGTTTGTTCCAATGCGGCAGGAGACTTTCCTCAGACTTTCTTAGCTGTTTGCTGATACCATCTTTTTGAAAGTTCTCCCAACTAGAAGTAAGTAATGCATTTTCGAGAAGGTTGAACGTATTGTGATTATAATGCCGATAAAAATAAAAACCTGAAATTGGAAAATGAGTTTTCAGTTCCTCTATGTCATTAGACATAGATATACCACTATTTTTTAATTGAAAATAAAGTGCAGTGCCTTTCGACTTGGCCGTTTCTAGTATGACTTTCCAATTTGACGTATAGAGTGAAGCAAAAAAATATTGCTCTTCCGGCTCATAAATAACAAGGTGTTTGATGTTATGGTTTTCAACCAAGGTTCGAATATGAAAGCCTAAGCCCACTCCCATAACAACGAGTAAATTAATATCTTTTGTTAAAGGGGGTTGCGATAAGTACCTGTCATAAATAGGTAAGTAATGTTCATAGTTGGAGTTATAGCTTACATTTCTGTCTAGATCGCAATAGGTACAGTGAAGTAATTTTTCAACATACTGAGCTTGAACTTCCTTCTCGGGTGACAAATCGTAGAATGTACGACCGTTGCTGTAATTGACAATATTAAGTTCGCCATTCCGATTAGTAAAAATGGAAATATCTAGCGTTGCAGCTTGCACAATTTTATCGACTATATTAGGTACATACGCCTTGAATGCCCCGAAATTTCGCCGATAATTTTGTGTAACTCGTTCAGCGAGTTTCTTTTCTAGCTCGCTTTGTTTCTTTTCATCTGGGTCTAAGTGGATTCTAATATCTTTTAGCATTTTTCGACTCCAGCGCCTTAATCAAAGAGCTCTGCCAATTATACGATTTCTAAAATTTTAGTTTTATTTAAGAACGAGACATAATTTTGACGCAACAAGAGGAGTTTACAGGAGACTCAAGTATAAAAGCTATGTCAAATGAATAAACCAATGCTGTCTAAAGCAAAAATACTTCTATTTGTATTTTTTGACTGCAGCCTTGCCTCTAACAAATTGAATAATCTCTTCTTTTGAAGATTCAAGCAATTTAAAGGCCAACTCCTCGAGGAGGCGATTGACGATCAATTCTTTTTCAGAAAATTGCCGCTTTTCGCTAACAGAAAGTGAGTTTAAGTGGTCTTTTATAAGGCAATCTCGCTCTGCTAACAATGTTCTCAGCATAGCGTAATCAGAGGGTTTTTCTTGGTCCAACAGTAACTGCGCCGCAATGCTTTCGTTTAAGTTTTGCAGCGCTGTTGGCGTTAAAGAGTGGTTAAGGTCTTGTAGTTTCACACAGCTTGTCGTTTCTGACGCTGGGCTTCGTAAGCTTCCTGTTTCGCCTCTTCAGGAATCTGTACCCATGCATCTCGGATAGGTGTTAATAGGCTAGACACTTCATCTAACATATTCAAGTCGTTGTTAAAATGTGCATCGTTCAAGCGCTCAATCATATAGTTATATAGCGCAAACATATTCTCAGCGACTTCACCGCCCACTTCCAAATCAAGAGTGTCACGCAGATGCATTATGATCGCATTCGCTTTTGAAATGAAATCGGCTTTGGCTACTAATTCTTTGCGTTCCATGGCACCTTTAGCGTATGCAATTCTGTCTAATGCGCCTTGAAGAAGCATAAGTGTAAGTTTATGCGGATCGGCATTAGCAATATCTTGCTTAAGGTTACCTTTGCGATATGCATTTATACCTTTAAGTGACATAAAAACTCCAAATTTATGTTTTTTATAACGACGCTAAAAGCGCGGAACCAGTTTGGTTTAATTGCGCTACGGTTTGGTCGAGGTTTAAATATTTATCTCGAAGGATTTCTTCATAATTCAACATACGCAGTTCGAGGGTCTCACGTTCATCAAATATATCATCCCTATCATCCTTGGCTGCGCGCTCTCTCAAGCTAATTAGTCCACTAAATGAGGTGTACTCTTTAGAAAAGTCATAAAGTCGAGTTGCGATGCCTTCGTCAGGGTCTGTAAACAATTTTGCTATTTCATCGAAATTATCTTCTAAAGCATCTTCCAGTCTGTCTTCGCCAGAACCCAATCCAAAATCAGTTGTGCCGACTTCGAGCTTTCCGTCATCATTAAATTCAATACCGATCTGGAAGAGCCCTCCTAATGAAGAAGAACTTACGCTATCGCCAACAATAGAAGCTAATCCGCTTTGTATACCACGCAGTAATGAATCTCCTGCTAATGCGCCATCGTCTTCAAGCTCAGATTCACCGTAGCGCGTCAAAGTTTTTATTTCATCAATCAGTGAATTGTAGTTATCGACAAAATCTCTGATCTTTTTATCTAAACCTTCTTTGTCATAACCAATGTTCAATTTAGTAGCTAAGAAATCGCCTGCAGCATCTTTTGGTGAGACTTCATTTACTTCAAAGGAAACGTTTTGAATCGTGTTTTCAAATTCATTGGAGCTACTTTGAACTTCAATTCCGTCGATATAAGCTACCGCATTTTTTGCACTCTGAATATTTGCGGCACTGATATTGTTTGTGCCACCTGCCGTTGACAATCTATCTAACTCTGTAGCGCCAGTGTCATTGGTAATAACGAGATCGTTTCCATTGCCAGTTTCGCTCGACGAGAATACTAATCGAGGCCCTGCACCGGTTCCTGTATCAATGATGTTTGCGGTTACACCAAAGTTGTTATCAGAGTTGTTTATTTTTTCGCGTAATGCGGTGAGTGACATCCCAGCGGTAACATCTACGGTAAAGCTTTTGCTTCCGCCCACGTCAAACGTTAATGAGCCTGTTCCTGAAGTAAGTACGGGATCGCTGCTTGACGTGAATGCACCTGCGTCTGTTGTAATTCGACTGCCAGACGCTAGCTGCTCTACAACAATTTCGTAACTCCCGCGAAGCGCTGAGTTAGAAGCCTCGGCAGAAAGCACATCATTGTCTTCTGAGGGATTAGAAATGGTGGGCTCACGACCATTAATGCCATTATCGCTTCTTAGTTCGTCAACGGCGTCCTTAAAGTCAGAGAGCTTAGACTTTATCTTACCAAGGCCAGATATTTCAGCCTCGATACGCTCTTCTTTTGCATTTAAACGCTCCTCTTTGGGTTGGCGTTCTGCGCTAAGAAGTTGCTGTACAAGATCATCAAGGGCTAAACCTGATCCTACACCTAGAGACTGAATTGTCATACTTTACCTCAAACTAAACTTGATTGTTGATAAACACTCCCACACTGTCCCCAACATCCTGTTGTAACTCTTGGATCCGATCGGCAAGCTTTAACACTTCTTCTGAAGGTATTTGCCTTATTACGTCACCAGATTTTGAATCTTTAACTGTCACTACCGAACGATTAGTATTTTCATCAATAGTAAACGCTAAATCCCGATTCTGAACTTTTAAGAATGATTCAACTTTCGCAACAGCATCATCTAACTCAATGCCATTACGCTCTTCTTCACTCTTATCGGCCTGCGCTTGAGAACCTTGAGAAAGAATTTGCTGCCTTTCTGTATTATTCGACTCATCAATTGCCAGTCGCGTATTGCCTCGACGCGTATCGCTAGATGTAGCCGGTTCACTACTTTCAAGAACAGCAGTTTTATTCTGAATATCAGCTTCAACAACTTCAGAATTCTTAGGAGCTAGTGATGCAAACACTTGGCCAACTTGGGTATTTTGAATTTCCACGTAATACCTCCCGACTGAAACAACAAAACGGGCCCTTGCTTAAAAAGCAAGCACCCGCTACATCTCAACTAAGGTCGCTATTTTAAAGTATAGCTTATCCGAGCAAAGACAGCGCAGTTTGTGGACGCTGATTTGCCTGGCTTAGTACAGAAACAGATGCCTGCTGAATAATCTGGTTTCGCGTTAACTCTGCTGTTTCCGCAGCAAAATCTGTGTCTCGAATTTGTGAACGAGCCGAAGATAAGTTTTCACTGATATTGCTCAGGTTGCGGATAGTTGACTGAAAACGGTTCTGAAGTGCACCTAGGTCTGCACGAACCGCACCAATACCAGAGATAGCAGCGTCAACATCACTAAGTAAGGCTGATGCACCGCCCGCTGTAGCAACGCTGTTTGTAGTGATGCCAAGACCTGTAGCACTGAATCCGCTAATGGAACCCAGATTTGTTGATGACAAATTTACCGAAATTGTTTGGCCGGCATTAGCACCAACAAGAAACTTCGCAGAAAAATTACCATCTAATATGTTCACGTTACCAAACTGTGTATCGGTAGCGATGCGTGAAATTTCTGTACGTAAAGCAGACACTTCTTTTTGTAGTGCCAGACGATCAGCAGAGCTGTTAATACCGTTCTGTGATTGTACAGCAAGAGTACGTATACGCTGTAGGCTTGTAGTAACTTCGCTAAGCGCACCTTCTGCTGTTTGCGACAAAGAGATAGCGTCGTTAGCATTTCGCACGGCCTGGTTAAGACCTTGTACCTGCGATGTAAGACGATCAGAAATTTGCAGACCTGCAGCGTCATCCGATGCACTGTTAATGCGGAATCCCGATGAAAGTCTTTCAAACGAAGTGTTTAGACGATCGTTCACGTCAAAAAGCTGACGCTGCGCATTGATCGATGAAACATTGGTATTTACAAATAAAGACATAGATTACCTCCTAGGGATTCGATGGCAAAACTGCTATAATCAAATCCTTCCAGTTCATATTAGCTGGGTCACTACTCCCGCTAACACCTCAATATAAAAGTAAATTAAATTACCCCTCAACAATAGGTATCGGCCAAGGCTTTAGGTTCTTTAGCTTTTTTTTTATTTTTTTTAAAAAAAACTAGACCCAGCAATCTACAGCAATGATTTAAAAGCAAAAAATAAATTTTTATCGAAGATTTAATTCTAATTTAACGCAGTATCAATCGTACTAACTGGGTCCTTTCAAGGAAGGAGAAAGAGTAGTCGTTCTTAAACGAAGTAGATTAAAGGGAACAATTTTGGTGGTGAGTGATAAGTTGGAGACAGATATGATCTTATAATTTTTAAGTTGGCACTTAATATGCTTTAGATACTATGAACTCGCGGCGTTGCTCTACCGCAGTTTGAAATTGGTGGGATGTTTCGGTAAAAATAAAAAAAGGCCGAGACAATTTAATCTCGGCCAATTTGCTCACGTTAGGAGATTGAGCAAATTCAGTTTCTGTCGGCTGGCAGGGTTTAGTAGGATAAACTGGCCTCTCAACCAACACTTCTACACTCTCAGTCCTGTTAGTCGACGCTTTCTCAAAGGAGCGGCCTAAATGGCCGCTAACCTTTCTTCAGGGGATGGCCTCTCAACTCCTTCCCAAATAAGCGCCTAATAACTAACTTTGGTAATTAGCCAAGTAGTGATAATGCAGCCTGTGGGCGCTGGTTCGCCTGGGCAAGAATTGTGGTACTTGCCTGCTGTAATATCTGGTTGCGGCTTAACTCTGCCGTTTCAGTGGCAAAGTCAGCATCTTTGATACGCGATCTTGCCGCAGACACGTTTTCAGAAATGTTACTCAAGTTACGAATAGTTGACTGAAAACGGTTCTGTAAGGCACCTAAATCAGCGCGTAGGCCGCCAATTGCCGATACTGCTTTGTCTACCGCGGTTAACAAACGTGATGCACCAGCTTCGGTTAACACGTCGTCAGCGATAATTCCTAGGCCTGTCGCACTGAAACCATTAACACCTGCGCGACCCAGTGCCTGTGCAGACAAGTTTACTGATATAGTCTGCCCTGCGTTGGCGCCAACAAGGAACTTGGCAGAAAAATCACCCGTTAAAATGTCTACACCTGCGAATTGCGTTGTCGTCGAAATGCGCGATATTTCCGTGCGAAGTGCAGAGACTTCTTTTTGAAGCGCAACACGGTCCGCTGAGCTATTAATACCGTTCTGTGATTGAATCGCTAAAGTGCGAATGCGTTGAAGCGCCGTAGTGGTCTCAGACATCGCTCCTTCAGCCGTTTGTGCAAGCGATATACCATCGTTTGCATTTCGTACCGCTTGGTTCAGACCTTGAATCTGAGATGTCATACGGTCGGTAATTTGAAGACCAGCAGCGTCGTCGGCAGCGCTATTGATTCGAAAACCAGATGATAGACGTTCAAAAGCAGTGCTTAAGTTATTGCCAGTTGTGAATAATTGACGTTGTGCATTTAACGATGACACATTGGTATTAACAAATAGACTCATGGGTCTCTCCTAACAGTTTCGAGATTGCGCTATTGTTTTTATTATCTGCGCTGTAGTTTTAAAAATGGCATAGCCTGTGCTTTATTCAGGTGTCAGAGTAATCTGACGTTTTACCGGCACACTACCGATAAAACTTGCTATACAGAGAAGTTACTTCTCTTTGCTGGCTGGTGAGTTTGATGTTCCAGACCTCAAACCTCTCACTACCTCCTGGCTTCACTCTCGCCAGTCAGCAGTCCCTCGCCCAACAAACCTTCTTATTTATCGTCACTCAAACAAATTTTCTTTAGAAATTTTTAAAAATTTATTCAAACAAAGATAAAACACTGTTTTTCCTAACTTTAAAACCAATTTAAAAAAAGTTATCTACCCATCAAAAGCTAAATATTGATAATGTAAACCACTATTTTATTGGCTCAGGAAGTATAAAACCTCTTATACCTCCCTTTGTAATAGTTATCGTCACTTGGGGAAAATTACTTTAGTGTTTTTTAAAATATTTTGGAGGTTTTTTAGTTTTCGGATGAAAGTTACTTATTATCAAACACATAGGGTTGGAAAAACTTCTAGCGGAAGTAGTATTGAAGCAAGATAGGGGGTGGGTCTGACGAATTAATACTAGGGTAATTCAAAAATTAAAAAATGCCGATGGTTAATCGCCTTTTTATCGTTTGACTACGTAAGTTATTTTAACCGAGAAAAAATAAAGCCAATACCATATCGGTATCGGCTTTATGAATCGCTTTGTGGACTAGAGCACTACCTCCTGGCTCCACTCTCGATATAGTATTAACCAAGTAGCGATAATGCTGCCTGCGGACGCTGATTAGCCTGCGACAATACAGTTGTGCTTGCCTGCTGAATAATCTGGTTACGCGTTAGGTTTGCCGTTTCAGTAGCAAAATCCGTATCTTTGATCTGAGAGCGCGCAGCAGAAACATTTTCTGAGATGTTGCTCAAGTTACGAATTGTAGACTGGAAACGGTTTTGTAGCGCACCTAGGTCTGCGCGTAAACCACCAATTGCAGATATGGCGCTGTCTACTTTTGCTAAAAGACCAGAAGCGTTTTCGCTCGTAAGAACGTCAACACCAGTTCCTGTGATATTCAATCCCGTCGCACTAAAACCATTAACTCCAGCACGTGTTAGCGTTGGGCTAGAAAGGTTTACAGAAATAGTCTGACCTGCGTTGGCGCCTACAAGGAATTTAGCAGAGAAATCGCCTGATAGAATGTTTACACCAGCAAACTGTGTTGTTGTAGAGATACGCGAAATCTCAGTACGTAGTGCTGACACCTCTTTTTGCAGTGCTACACGGTCAGCTGAGCTGTTGATACCGTTTTGCGACTGAATAGAAAGCGTACGTATACGTTGTAGAGCTGTTGTTGTTTCAGATAGTGCACCTTCTGCAGTTTGCGACAGTGAAATCGCATCGTTTGCATTACGTACAGCTTGGTTAAGTCCTTGAATTTGTGAAGTCATTCGATCGGTAATCTGTAGACCTGCAGCATCATCAGCAGCGCTGTTGATACGGAAGCCTGAAGAAAGGCGTTCAAAAGACGTGCTCAAAGAATTACTAACATCAAATAGCTGACGCTGGGCATTCAATGAGGATACATTGGTATTAACGAACATAGACATAAAGTCTCTCCTACACTCTCAGTCCAGCGTGCGCTGGCTGTCGGCATTGCCGACGTTTTGTTTTAGTAGTCATCAAGACCTGAGGGGTAATTGATGAACTGGCTCTCTCAGAATCTGTATCGACAAAATGTAAATTCCCTTTAGGAAAAATTACGATTTTTGCCGATAAGCGGTAATATATTGCCGCCAAGAACCCGCAAATGCGTTTGTAACCATTGGATTTTTAAGGAAGATTTAAGGTGGAAAAAAAGTTGAATCTAGTTAATTTAATGCGTATTTCTAAGCCTGCTGCCCATTGTGCATTCACCGATTTAATTAAAAATCCTTTCGACGAAGGCGGTCAAACATTACTGTGTTGTTATCGCCTAGCAACTAATCACGTTAGTGCCGATGGTTTTCTCGTTATTCTGACAGTAGAAAAAAAGACTTTTCGCGTTCTCAGGAAAATGACAATCAGAGAAAACAATGCAGATTTAAGAGATCCTAAATTTTCTTTCGATGGGACACGGCTTATCCTAACTACTTACGCAAAAACATACTTAGCTACCGGAAAAATGGTCACTAAAATGCTGACTTACTTTTCAACTACAGGACAATCTTGGTCAGGCAAAAATAGTTTTGGTAAAAGCGGTTGGTGGTTGTGGAACCATGAATGGTTTGGTTCTGAAGCCTACGGATTTGCTTACAATCGGCCCTCAAACACATTATCTCTTTATAAGGGCGACCCCACTCGCACAATGCGGCCCCATAAAGAGGATGTTTTTAACCTAAAAAAGCAAGGCAAAGGTTACCCTAATGAAAGCACAATCTTGTTTGATGACGACGGCAACGCCTCGGTATTTTTAAGAAGAGATGCCGATACTTTCAGTGCACAATTTGGCACATCGAAGCCACCTTTTACTAAATGGGAATGGCACGATTTGGGAATTTACATAGGCGGTCCTGCGGCTGTAGCAATAAGTAGAAATCGATTTATTGTCGCTGGAAGACACGTCAAATGGGAAACTAGAGAGTTCTCTACGAAAATATGGCTGTTCAACAGTGACTCGAAAAAACTTGAAGAACTACATACGTTGCCAAGCAGTAAAGATACGAGTTATCCAGGTTTAGTAGTAGAAAACGACCGCCTGTATGTTTCCTACTACTCTTGTCATGTAGACAACGAAGCTCGAGTTTATTTGGCGTGTTTATCCGGCGTTAGTGAATTAACAAATTAGAAAGGCTAAACAAAATCAAATAGCGACAAGTTGGCCACTTTAGGAAAAGTAGCTAGCGCAGCACTTAATGCCGTTTCTTGCTTCGCAAATTCAGTAGATGCTTCGGCGTAATCCACATCCTGAATTGACGAACGCTGCGCTTTCGCGGCAATTTCCATATCTAGGTTACTTTCGTAAGTACTCTCGGCTATATTTAACCGGCTACCAATCGAAGCACGCTCTAAAGAAAGCTTTTCAAGCCCGTTATCTAAACCTACTAATGCATCGGCTATCGATTCTTGAAGCGCTGAATTATCTATTGTGGAATCCATCAAAATCGTTTGAATTTCGTGAATAGACTGGGCCATGCTTTTTTTCTCAGGCGCATTAAAGGATAAGTCGATACTATCGCCAGGCGCGGCCGTCGCATCAAACTCCATTCCCTTTATAGTGAAAGGCTGACCAGATATATAGGAAACTGAGTCGACAACCGTACCGGTTCCTTGATTGACAAGTTCAGCCTGCCCTGACGCTAAAAAATTAATACGATAATCGTTGTTCGCAGCATTTACCGGGTCATAGTTTTTGTCAAAAAAAGTGTCGAATGTTCCCTGCTGTTTAACCGATGCAGTGTTCACTGTAGCGCCAATAGTACTATCAACCGAGAATTTAAAGCGTGATAGCACGTTTTCAAACACTTCGTAACCATTACTAGTTGATTGAATCTTCGAACTATTTGATAGCTGAACGAAGCTTACTCCAGGATCGCCCGCGAACGTAATGGCGTTGCCACCTGCAGCTGGGTTGTATTCAAACGCCTGGTTACCTGATTGGAAGCCAGCGTATAAATAATTCCCATCAGCATCTTGCGTGTTCATAAGATCAAACACTTCGAGCTTAATTTGTTCTAATTCAGCCCCTATAGCGCGTTTATCAGGGTCAGATAGAATACCGTTACCCGACTGAACGATAAGCGTGCGGGCACGGTTAATTGAGTCGGTAATATTGGTGAGCACCGCCTCTTGCTGTTCAAGTGAACCAGTAACCAAATCGTTGTTACGCTGGAACTGGGTGAGTTCGTCAATTTCTTCAGTCAAGCGAAGTACTTTTGCCGCACCAACAGGGTCGTCGCTGGGCGTAATTATGCGCTTGCCCGAGGCCAGTTGCTCTTGTGTCTTTGCCAAATCGCCCTGGTTCTGCATAATCGAGCGCATGTTTTGGTCATAAATTTGATTCGTTGATATACGCATAAATCACCTACCTTGCTGACTGCAGAATGGTATTAAACAGCTCTTGAGCGGTCGATAGAATTCGCGCTGCTGCGGCATAGCTTTGCTGATACTTTATTAAGTTAGCCGCTTCTTCATCTAAGCTTACACCCGAAACAGACTCAAACCAATTTTGCGATTGCACTTTCATCGCTTCTGCTGAGGCCAGTGAAACATTAGCCATTGAAGCGTCTTCGCCAATTCGCCCAACCATAGACGCATACGCATCCTGAAACGTACGAGGCTTATTGGTGGCTTCACTGCTCACCTGTACTTTATTTTCACTTTGAAGAGCGGCTAAATTAAGCGCATTACTATTGTCATTAAAGCCATCTGTATTATAGCTAATTGAAAAGCTATCCCCGGCTTTCGGCACGCCATCTAAACTCAGATCAAACCCTGGGTCAGGGCTAATGCCTGCTTGGCTGATAAGATTATTTAAGTTCGTTGTGCCAGTAACGGTAGCGAGCACCGTTCCACTTCCATCCAAAACATTATACGTATCAGCCGCCGTAAAACTGATTTGAGCAGGCGCAGAATTTAGAATGCCTCCCGCTCCATCAAAGGCTGACGTTCCTACTTCTGTGTTTGATACGGCAACATCAATAATATTTGCACTACCTAAGTTTGCGCTATCAGCCCCTGCCCTCACGGGATTAGCAAAAGCTAAATCTTCAGGACGATTTGTCGCAAAACTTATTTTTGAAGCTACATCTTTAGTAGGCTGAACTAAAAATGTATTGCCAACGGTGTAAGGATCGCTTCCCGAAAAGTCGATTTCAATACCACCGGGCAACTCGTTAAAACCAGGTGTCACAGCAAAGTTTGAAAAAATGATGTCTGTGCCTGAACCGTCTTTTTTGGGCGTGCCGTCTGGGTTTAAAAACGTAATTTCTATCTCACTGGGTACCCCAGCAGCAACCGCCGTTACTTCAATTTTATAATCAGCATCAGTTAATTCAGCGCCCTTGCCTTCCGTGATCTGTGCTGTAACTACGTAGTCACCATTGGTGTCTTCATACGCTAAGCCTCTGAACGAGGGAATGTCAAAAATGTTACCACCGATTTGGCCATCTAGGTCCATACCCAGCTTGTTTTGCGTATTCATAGCGTCCGCAAAGGCTACAGATAACTGACCAACGTCACGCATCGTTGGGCCTAGGACTTCATTTCGATAGTTGAATAGGCCGCCTAATGCGCCGCCAAGATCACTTTCTAATATACGTAAGGATGCGTTATTTTTAGTTTGTGAACCAAAATCAGTTTCTAACTTGATTTCCTTGGTGGTCAAATCAGCGCTAGAGCTCAACTCGAAAAGATTGAACGCACCGTTTTCAAGAACGAGAGACTCACCTGAGGTAAGGTTAATGGTTACCGCGCCGTTTTGCGTTGTACTTTCCTTTACGGTTATTCCCATTATTGAGGCAAGCTCATCAATAGCTTGGTCTCGCTCGTTAAGTAGGGCACTCGGCTGGTCGCTCGTACTGTTGCCATTTGCAATAACAATGTTGCGATTCAAATCACCGATACTGCCAATCAACGTATTCGCTCTGTTTACCATCGACGTGAACTCAAGATTGAGTTCTTCTTCTTTTTCAAGCATGTAATCCGACAAGGTTCTCATACGATTGTAGAGAGACTCAGACTTACTAAGTACTTGCTCACGTGATGCGAGGTTAGTCGGATCGTCAGCGGCGGTTTGAAGCGCTGAGAAATATTCGCTCAACCCTTTTGAAATGGAGTTTGCTTCACTTGCCAACAGGTTATCAATAGCCGTTGTTTTGCTAGAAAATGCTTCAAGCTCACCAACAGCCGTAATATCTCTTCTAAGTTGGTTTTGGGCGAACACATTGATAATACGCTCGGTGTTGCCAATTTCGACGCCAAATACTTGGCTATTTTGCAGTTCAGTGCGCTCACGAACATAGCCTGGCGTGTTCACGTTGGCTATATTGTTGCTCGTTGTTTGCAATAGCTTACTGCTGGCATTTACGCCGCTTGTCGCTAATGAATATAAGTCAACCGAACTCACTGTATTCTCCTCACCGATGACCCGAAATTATGGCATTAGCCCGCGAAGACGATCGCTGTTATAAACGGCCATTATCTTGCTTGCGTATTCAGGGTCAGTAGCGTAGCCCGCTTCTTGAAGCGCGCTTGTGTATTTGACGGCATCAGACGCGTTGTCAACAGCCCGACTATAGCGAGGCTGCGTTGTGATAAATCGGCCATAATCTTCCATGGCCTCTTCTACCGATGAATAAGATCTAAATGCCGCTTTTTGTTTTTGCGGAAGTCCATTGTTAAATTCCAATGTGTCCACCACCGCTTGTTCACCTTGCCACCCCTTGTTGGCCTTTATGCCAAACAGATTATGTGAACTGCTGCCGTCTGACTTGTGAATTACAAATTTACCCCACCCCGTTTCTACTGCGGCCTGAGACACAATAGCTTTGGGATCCATGCCATACTTTTCTGCTATTTTTTCGGCGATCGGCATAAGGCTTTCGATAAATTGTTCAGGTGTCTCGAACATGGCGTCTTTTTGCGCTGACCTGCTCTTTATTGATTCAGAGTGAAGGGCTGCGTCTTGAGCTTGCGCGACGTTTTGTACGCGGTTTCTATTTAAAGAAGATAAATCACCGTCACTTCTAATTACGATCGCGGGCGTATAACTATCTTCTGTCTGCCCTAACTGTTTTACAATAACGTCTGCAAGCCCTAAGCCACCGCCTGATGTCAAGTCTGTGGCGAGCTGCTGATCGTGCATGTCGCGATAAAATTTAACTTGCTGTGAATTAAACGGGCTGTTTTCGTCAGCAAGGGCATCTTGTGCTTTACGCATAGACTTCAGCATCATTTGCACAAATATCGCCTCGAACTGCTGCGCAGCTTCTTGCAATACTGTCTCATCGCCTGACGCAATGGCTTCGCGCATTTTGTTTATGCTGCCCATGTCATGGACGTTTCGAGCCATATCAAGCTGAGTTTTTGTGCTGAGTGATTCCATCGTATTTATTCCACTTACACCCGTTAAATAATGATAAGTTCGCCACGTAAAGCACCTGCCTGACGCAATGCTTCAAGGATTGCCATTAAGTCACCAGGTGCTGCACCAACTTCGTTTACGGCGCGCACGAGTTGGTCAAGCGTTACGCCTGGCTCGAACTTAAACATACGGCTATCAGCTAAATCGACATCCACAATGGACTGTGTGGTAACGGCTGTTTGCCCATCAGCAAAGGCATTAGGCTGTGAAACCTGCTGATTCTCTGAAATCGTTACCGTAAGCCCGCCGTGCGTAATAGCGGCTGGCAACAAACGTACGTCACTACCAATTACAATTGTGCCGGTGCGGCTGTTAATCACAACTCTCGCCGGTGCATCTGCCGGAGTGAACTCAAAGTTTTCGAGTGTAGCCAAGAAGCCTACTCGCTGACCTACATCGCGCGGCGCTGTAACTCGTACAGATGCAGCGTCGATGGGTTTTGCGATGATGTAGCCATTTTCAGGCTGCGCGCCCAATCTTTCATTAATGGTGTCGGCTAGCGCTTTTGCCGTTGAAAAGTCAGGATAATGAAGGTTGAGGGTTAGCGTATCGCCATTGGCGAAACCACTGGGAACTGAGCGCTCTACCATGGCCCCGTTTGGTATTCTGCCTACAGTTGGGGTATTGACTACAATCCTAGAGCCGTCGCCGCCTTGTGCACCAAATCCGCTAACAACTAGGCTACCTTGCGCCACTGCATAAACTTCACCATCTACGCCACGGAGAAACGTCTGTAGCAGCGTTCCTCCCTGAAGACTAGCCGCTTCACCTACTGAAGAAACCGTAATATCTATGGTCTGCCCAGGCTTGGCAAAAGCCGGAAGTTCTGCGTGAACCGCAACCGCTGCTACGTTTCTAATTTTAGGTTTGGTATTAGCGTCAAGACTGATACCGAAGTTGCGCAACATGGTACGAAAGCTTTGCTCTGTAAACGGGCTTTGCTCCCCCGTTCCTGGCAATCCAACGACTAAGCCGTAACCTACTAATTGGTTACTACGCACACCCTGAATGCTCGCTAAGTCTTTTATGCGCTGCGCCCCTACTTGAGATGATAAAAGCAGTGAGGAAACGGCCAATAAAACTGATAATAAACGCATGTTCACTCTCCTACCCTTAACCTAAAGAGGCCACCAAGCCGAATCAAAGAACTTGGTTAACCATCCCTTTTCTTGTGCTCGGGCAAAACTTCCCGTGCCCGAATATTGAATGCGCGCGTTCGCGACCTTGGTTGACACAATTTCATTTTCGGGGCTGATGTCGGCTGGACGAATAATGCCGGTCAAACGTATATATTCGTCACCCTGATTCAGTGTTAGCCACTTTTCACCGCGAATAACTAAGTTGCTATTGGGAAGCACATCAACCACGGTTACCGAAATAGCGCCATTTAAGCTATTGCTTTGGTTCGCCGTTGCGTCTCCGCTAAAATCGCGAGACGAACTTATTCCGAGCTGAATCGATTCGCCGCCGATATTGATTGCTTGACCCGCTAGCCCGGTAATAGGGTTAAGGTTTACATTTGAGTCTTTAGCTGTGCTTGTGTCAGCAGATTTGCTGGCTTGCGTATTCTCGCTTAACGTAACGGTAATAATATCGCCTACTCTTCTGGCCGTAACATCCGAATAAAGATTGTTTGCCAACTGTGAACGAAACAGCGAACCGTCTTCAACCACCGTTTCACGCGGGTAATCTGGGATCACTGGCGCAAACGACGGGTCGTTTGCCTGAACAGGCGGTTCACTTGTGCTGGCGCAGCCACCAATAATGAGCAGAGCAACAGATAAACCTAGAATACGCATGATACTACCCATTAAAGTTGCTGAATAACTTGACCAAGCATCTGGTCCACCGACGAGATAACTTTTGAGTTCATCTCATACAAGCGTTGACTTTCGATTAGGTTAACCAACTCTTCAGTTACGTTTACGTTAGAGGTCTCCAGCGTGCCTTGAGAGATATATCCCAGTCCTTGCAGACCTGGAATGCCCTGAATCGGCGCTCCACTAGAGGCCGTCTCTACAAACAAGTTTTGTCCTGTGGGCTGCAAACCCGTAGGGTTAACGAAATCTGAAATGTTTAGCTGTCCCAATACCTGTGGTTCAGCTTGCCCTCGAATGCTTACGCTAATTTCACCATCTTGCGAAATCGTAATTTGCTGAGCATCTTCTGGGATAGCGACTTCAGGCTGAAGTAAAAAGCCAGCGCCAGAGGTCACAATTTGCCCCTGGTCATTTAACGAGAACTGACCGTTTCTTGTATAGGCAATGGTGCCGTCCGGCTGGAGTATTTCAAAATAACCACGGCCTTGAATAGACATATCAAGGGCATTTTCAGTGGTTAATAGATTACCCTGGGTATGCGCTTTTTGCGTAGCGACAACTTTAGAACCTGAACCTAGCATTAAGCCTGAAGGTAATTCGGTATCGGCAGAGGATCGCCCGCCCGGTTGATTAATATTTTGATAAAGCAAATCTTCAAATACCGCGCGATCTTTCTTAAAGCCCACGGTTGAAGCGTTTGCAAGGTTGTTCGATACCACTGCCACGTCAGTTTGTGCGGCATCTAGGCCTGTTTTACTAATCCACAATGCTGGATGCATGTTAACCTCCGACGTTGCTCAAGGGGCAACGATGATAAAAATTCTATTACAAGATTCGCAGCAATTGATTGCCGCGAGTATCAAGCTCTTCAGCCTGTTTCATTACTTTTACTTGAAGCTCGTAATGACGCTGTAGACTTATCATATCTACCATTTCTTCAACTGCGTTCACGTTTGAGCCCTCAAGCATGCCGGACATCACTTTGACGTTGGCGCTAGCTGGCGCAATTGAGCCGTCTTCCATGCGAAATAAGCCGTCATTGCCTCGCTCCATATCTGCATAGTTAGGGCTAACTAATTTAAGGCGACCCACATCTTCTATAACGTTCGCTGGTGCGCCTAACTGTCTCATCGACAGCGTTCCGTCTGAGGCAATGTTTAGGTTGTCTAAAGGAACGGGTAAGAAAATAGGCCCGTTATCACCAAGCACTACGCGATCGTGAATGTCTGTCAAAATTCCGTCGTCGCCCAGTTTAAAATTGCCGTCTCTTGAATAAGCTTCTTGGCCGTTTTCATCTTGAACCGCAAACCAGCCATCCCCTTGAATTGCCACGTCCAAATCGCGGTCGGTCTTAATCATTGGGCCCGACTCATAATTATTTGAGGGGCTTTCTGTTATAGAAAAAACGCGGGTCGGCAAGCCTTCGCCATAAGCTGGCATAGAGCGCGCCTGCTCTAACTGTGCTCTGAAACCAGTAGTTTGTGCATTGGCTAAGTTGTTGGCCCGAATCCCTGTTCCTAAAAGGTCTTGGGATGCGCCGCTTGCTGCAATGTAGAGAAGTTTGTCCATGACTGACTTTTGACTCTGATTAAACCTTAAACAAGATTTTGCAAAGGCAATGCCAATCTGTTGATATTTAGCACTATTGGAGAAGATGGAAGTTACTGAATTGAAATATAAAGAAAAATAAAAAGGCCGCGATGCTGCGACCTGTCATTTTGCGGCAATATTCAGGCGCATTTACACGCCTGAATATTGCCGCTTTATTGCCTCAGATTCTGAAGCTTGCCGTTAACTATCGAATGTTAAGGATAGTCTGGTTCAATGAGTTATTTACCTCAAGGGCTCGCGAGTTAGCCTGGAAGTTACGTTGAGCAATGATCATATCAATTAGCTCTGTAGTCAGGTTAACATTTGCTTGCTCTAAAGCAGACGAGTTGATCTCACCAAACGTTCCGGTTGTTGCTTCACCCGCTAGTGCTTCACCTGATAGAATACTCTCTTTCCACTGAGTGCTGCTCTCTTGCGTCAGACCTTGTTCGTTAGAGAAACGAACTAGCGCAACACGAACGATGGGCTCAGAAGTACCGTTTGAGAACGTAGCGCGGACCAAACCATCAGGACCGATATCTATACCCGTAAGACGACCTACTGGCAAACCATCTTGCTCAAGTGACGTGACCTCGAACGCTGATGCAAACTGGGTCGGTTCGTTTGGCGTAGCATTATTAACATCTAAGTTAAAATCGATACTAATCTGCTGCGTTGGATCTGAACCATTGGCCAGAATACCTGCGCCCAGCGCTTCCGTTTGCATTTTAAAGTCTAAGGTTGGCAATCCATCGGGAGTCTCCATGCCTGAAAAATCACCGCCTTGAGAGAAGATAAGTTTAGATGCCGTTACTGCATTACCCGTATTACCGCCAACAGAATTAACCGCTGTAGCAGGATCGGTATTTGCGCCAGTAGAGTCCGTCATATCAACAAGGGTGTCGTCGATTGCTGTGGCAACATACCATTCGTTATCTACACCTGCTGCACCATCTTTTATAAAGTAATAGGTCATTACATGGCTATCACCAAGCGAGTCATATACGGTTACTGATGTAGCAGCGTTGTACGTCAATGGGTCATCAGGATTGAAATCTTGTGGATCTAAACCTGCATCGCCAGCAGGCAGGTTCATTCGAATATCTACCTCTGCAGTCTGTTGCGGAGAACCTGAAGAATCAGGAATACGCACTGGCTCTGTCGTACTTAATGCAACAGAGGCACTAGTACCATCCGCGTTAACTGGAAAACCGAGCAGGTTGTCACCATTACTATTTACAACGAAATTGTCGCTGTCTAATTTAAACTGACCCGCTCGCGTGAAAGAGAAATCTCGCGATGTAATTTCAGGCACCGTAGCAAAGAAGCCATTGCCGGTTATCGCCAAATCTAGCGATGTATTAGTGAACTGAAGACTACCTTGTGAAAACTGCTGAGCAACCTCTTGAGTTAAAACACCATCACCCACTTTTGTTTTGCCGCCTGCAAGAAGAGATGCTGCATAAACATCACCAAATTCAGCACGAGACTCTTTGAAGCCAACCGTGTTTACGTTTGCGATGTTGTTGGCTGTTACGTCCAAATCTTTTTGTGCGGCTGAAACGCCACTCAGTGCAATATTAAAAGACATTATTGATTCTCCTACTAACTGCCGATTTGAATGACGTCATCAAGATTGATACTGACATCACCATCCAAATTTAAAATTACCCCTTGGCCTCTATTTGCCAAACTTACACTTCCAACATGACGATTAACTGCAGTGTTTAACTGAACACCTTCACCATTTAGCTCTCCGGTGGCACTGATAACGTATTCACCAGGAGCCATTAAATTGCCATGTTTATCTTTGCCGTCCCATTCAAACTCAATGTTGCCAGCACTTTGCGTACCTGCGTCAATGGTTTTAATTACTTCGCCAAATTGGTTTTCGATACTTATCGTCATGTTTTGAACCGTCTTTTCGTTCACAACCACACCCGACAAACCGTCTCCTTCAGAGGCCATGAAGCCAACATTGCCTTGAACAAGCACGTTCTGACCTATCAGACTAGATGCTTGGAGCGCCTGATTCGAGGTCATTGAAGCAGCAAACGACTCGAATTTTTCATTAAGTTGGGATATGCCATCAGCCATCGTGAACGATGTCATTTGCGCCACCATTTGGTCATTGTCTACTGGCGCAGTGGGGTCCTGGTTGGCAAGCTGCTCTGTAAGCATCGAGAAAAAGTCTTCCTGCGTAAGCTGTTGCTCGGTGCCATCGGCAATTTTGACGGTTTCTTCCTGCCAATACATGTCAGTATTTAAGCCGGTGTTGTTTATAGTATTCACTGATTAATCCTCACAAAATTCATGCGGCTAATTATTGCCCTTGACCAAGCTGCAATACGCGACGAAAGATGCGTTTTGTTGTATCAGCTACCTGAACATTTGTTTCATAGGCTTTAGATGCAGACATCATATTTGCCATCTCTTCCACAATATTAACGTTAGGCTTATAGATGTAGCCATTCTCATCTGCCATTGGGTTGTTGGGTGCGTATTCAACTTGAAGCGGAGCATCGCTTTCAACAATACCTTTCACCTGAACACCCGCACCTTTTGACTGATCGCGCATCGCATCTTGTAACGCTGTAGCAAAAACAGGATGACGTGCTCGGTATGTCTCGTCATAGCTGCTGCTGACCGAGTTTGCGTTGGCAATATTACTGGCCGTGGTATTTAGGCGTACGTTTTCGGCTTCCATACCCGTGCTCGAAATTTGCATTACGTTAAATAAACTCATGACTATTGACCTCCTGAGCTAAGCGCTTTTTTCATGCCTTTGATTTTTCCATTTAAAAATTCGAGGCTGGCTTGGTAGCGCAATCCATTGTCTAAAAATCGATTTCTTTCCGCTTGCACTTCCACCGTATTGCCGTCTCCGGTATCTGGCTGAGTTGGCACGCGATATTGCATGTCAAAGTTTGCCGCTACAGACGAAGGATTGCCGCTTAAGTGGCGATCATTTGTCCGCACTAAGCCAGAAGAAGCACGACTAGATGAATGGCTTGATGCCTCTTGCATTGCAGACTGCATCGCCTTGTTAAAGTCGATATCCCGCGCTTTGTATCCAGGCGTATTCGCATTCGCTAGATTCCCTGAAATCACTTCCATACGCTCTGTGCGTATCTTTAGTGCTGACTCGTGAAAGCCAACCAGTTTATCTAGGTTTATAGCCATACAATGACCTCTGACTTACTTAAAACATTTCATGATGACAATATAAGGAAAATACGGCGTCGCTTATTTTCGTTTAACTGTCGTTTGTGAAAATAGTTAGCAAGGCAAATGCCATAATGATTTTTTGACGGGAATTTTGAGGAAGAGGGTTCGAACTAACCAAAAAAAACTTTGGATATTCAAACCCCTAAGTTAGATCATTTTTTTTGGTAGTAGAGTCCAGGGTGACACTTGACCATACTATAGGTAGAGCTCGCAGCACTAATTGACTCGGAAGCGCCAAGGAAAAGTATGCCTTCAGGCTGCAGTTGCCCGGCAATTTGTTGCAGTATGCGCTGTTTTACGTCAGCCGAGAAGTAAATCAACACGTTGCGACAAAAAACGATATCAAAACGGCCCAGCGCAGCATAGCTTGTAAGCAAGTTAAGACTTCTAAATGTCACCATGCGACGTACTTCAGGTTTAACCTGCATCATGCCGTTGTCGCCTTGTTGGAAAAAGGCTTGTCTACGCTGAGGCGATAAACCTCTGGCAAGAGATAGTTCGTCATAAAGTCCAAGTTCGCATTTTTGCAGCATTTCCGATGATAAATCGGTAGCAACAATTTCAACACCAGCTCTCAGAGCGCCGGGTCGCTGTCGTTGATATTCAAGAACAGACATGGCAATAGAATACGGCTCTTGTCCCGAAGAACACGCGGCACTCCAAATGCGGATCCTCTGATTCTTAGATGAAAGTGAGGGAAGCAAGTTATTCACAAGAAGATCAAAGGGATAGTTGTCGCGAAACCACAGTGTTTCATTGGTGGTCATCGCATCAATTACGCTTTGAAGCAACGCTCTGTCAAACCCGCGAACCACGACGTCAATCAACTCATCAGCGGATTCATACTTGTGCTTGTAAAGTAAAGAAGCTAGTCGGCTGCGAACGAGGTACTGCTTATTTTCACCAAGCACTATCCCACATTGCTTCTCTAAGAACTCCCTGAACTTCAAGTAGCTTGCTGGCGAAACGTCTTTATTAGCCAATCCTATATTGCTCCGTTATTCGCACTCTGTCATCAGCCATTTTTGTACCGCGGTAGCCAGTTCATCAGGGTGAAATTTAGCGATGAAATCATCGGCGCCCACTTTTTGAACCATTGCTTGGTTGAACACGCCACTCAATGAGGTGTGGAGAACAACGTGCAGCTTTTGCAATTCAGGCGTATTTTTTATTTCCGCAGTGAGGGTATAACCATCCATTTCCGGCATCTCAATATCTGAGACTAAAACACCAACACGTTTGGTAACGTCGCCATATTCCTCTGCAATTTCTTTCAACCTGTTTAATGCTTCCAGACCATTTTTAGCAAGCTCTATTTCAAGCCCAAGGGATGTAAGTGCTTTTCTAACCTGGTTTCTCGCCACAGATGAGTCATCGGCAATAAAGATTATTTTATTTTCTTGACCTTCGGTTGTTAGCCCTTCGGCCACTTCTGCACTTACCTCTGCGTTAAGAGGTGAAATCTCGTTTAGTATTTTCTCTACATCGAGAATTTCAATAAGTTCATTTTCTACCTCTGTCACCGCCGTTAAGTAGCTGGCGCGGCCAGTTCCTTGTGGAGGAGGCATAATCGCATCCCAGTTTGTATTGATAATCCGTTCAACAGCACCAACCAAAAAGCCTTGTACAGAGCGGTTGTATTCAGCGATAACGATAAAAGCATTAGAAATATCTTCTATTCTGCGGCCTTTAGTGGCCATACTTAAATCGATAACCGAAATGGTTTGCCCACGGATATGCGCGACCCCGCGAACCAACGGGTTGAGCTTTGGAATTGCGGTTAAAGGAGGGCATTGAAGCACCTCACGTACTTTGAACACGTTAATGCCGAAGCGTTGACGGCCATTAAGTCTGAACAGCAGCAATTCTAAGCGATTCTGTCCAACGAGCTGAGTTCGTTGGTTAACTGAATCTAAAATACCCGACATAGGTCACCTCTAAAAATACTGGGCATGATCATTGCCTCTGATAGTAAAGATAGACAATATCACTAAATTTTTGCAGGTCAAACGACAGAAAAATGACGCTTGGTGTCATTTTAGTGTGTTTAGTAATCTCAACCTTCGTTGAGTTGTTATACCTGCCATGGAATCAGCGCATATTGAACTTCAATACGCGCTTTACGATTTAATCCAATGTGTCGCTGGACTGATGTTTTTAAGCATAGCCAAAAACTCATAAACTGAACACGAAAAGTCATGATGAAACGAATAAACAAAAAAATATACCTGTTGCTTACCCGATTGCTTTCGTTTGTGTTGCTTGGAGCATGTTCAACGAGCTGCCTAGCAGCACTGTCTAATCACGAAAAAGTAGAACAAGGCGCCAGACATTATCTTTTGGCTCAGCTTACTGATAATGCGCAGGATACTAACATTGATGTCGATGTTGTGAAGATAGACGATCGGATAAATATTCCCAATTGTCCAACAGGCTTTGAATACCATGTTTCCCAAGAAGCACTGAGCCAGTCCTATATTTCAGTTCGAGTTAGTTGCCAAAATAACGACTGGTACTTATTTACTAGTGGTCAAGTGACTCGCACGAAGGAAATAGTAGTTACACAAGGCGCAGTAAGCCCGGGAACGGTGCTTACATCATCAAATTTAGCGCTGGCTAAAGTAGACATAAGACGACTGCGCCACACCGCATTTACCGACATGGATGGACTTATCGGTGCAAGAATGAAACGAAGAGTGACAGATGGCCAAGCTATTCAATCAAATATGCTATGCTTCGTGTGTAAAGGCGATAGAATAACGATTACTGCAGAAATTGCAGGAATGGAAGTTAAGACTGCCGGTATTGCCCAACAAGACGGCGTTGTAGGTGACAACATTAAAGTTTTAAATGCCAGTAGCAATAGGGCGATTATTGCAAGAGTCGCGAGCCCTGAAGAAGTCGTGATACACTTGTAAAAGGCCCGGTTATTTTCTACTTTTTTGTGCATAATTTTGCTAAAGAAATTTGCCAAAAGGCCGATAACTAAACTGAGGCAAAAAAGGTAGTGAGGACTTAAAATGGCAATTAACAATATAAACAATGGGTTACCTAAAACACCTATTGACAATGGGAAGGTTGCGCAGCAAAACCAGACGCAACAATCTCAGCAACAAGCTTCGGCGCAAACTGCGCAGACCGCTCCTGCTCCACGTCAGGATTCTGTTTCTTTGACTCAATCGGCACAGCAACTTAGTCAGGTGCAGAAAAAAGGTTCTGAAGCACCTGTGAATCAGGAAAAAGTCGATCGCCTTAAGAAAGCAATTCAAAGCGGCGATTACAAAGTTAACCCTGAGGTACTTGCGAATAAAATAGCTAAGTTGGAATCAGAAATTTTTAGTACTAAATAATCGCGCTAGACAAAAAACAGAGAAGACGTGTGACAGAACATAGCAGCCAAACAACACAAGCGATTACCAAGCAGGTAGAGCAACTCTCTACGCTTGTTACTTTGCTTGAAAAAGAGCTTCAGTTGATCAGTTCTCGCGATGCAGAGTCGTTAATGAACCTGCTTGATGAGAAGACGCAGCTGCTATCTGATATACAAACGCTCGATGGGCAAATTGAGCATATTATTCGCGACAAAGGGTCGTTGTCAGACAATGACGAGCTGTTGATGGAACAAGCGAACCGTCTTCTCGACGATTGTAAGTATCGAACACAAATCAATCAAAAAGCCGTAGAGCAAGGACAGCTGCGCCTCACACATTTACGCAATTTGATGATGGAAGTTCGCGCGAAAGAATCGCTCACCTATGACAAAAAAGGCAAGCCCAAGGGTGGTACGCTTGGGTCAGGCGTCAGCGCCTAGGCATAGCTTTCTCATCTACGATATGTGTGCTGGTTGAGAGAATCTCTGTTCAGTGGGGTAATGCACTTCACGCCCCCCACTTTCTACTTTTCGTCACAGCGTCTTAACATACACGCCCTAGTAATACTTAACGTCTTTTACTCTTCTTGGTTTAGCCGTAGACAGATAAATGTTGTAAACCTGCTGCATGTCGAGAGAAAGCTCAGTTACATAGGTGTCTTCTCCTACCGGATATGCCTTGACAACTTCTGCGCCTCTTATAATTCCTTCAACAGAGGAGCGTAAGTTTTCGCTGTCTACAACAAGGCCAGATACAGACTGACTCCCTTCAATTTTTTGACCATACACCTGCTCGGTGAGCTCTCGATATGCATCTAATTTTGACGCTTTCATGGCCATAATAAGTTTCACACTGTCACTGTCACCTTGTTGGGAGGAAATCGGCGCGTACCCAACAGCCTTCAAAACAGGGTAAGAATCAGGCTCAACAGTTTCCCACTCAACATGCTTATCAACGATGCCACAGCCGCCAGCGCCAAGCACTAAACCAAGAACAGCCGCTTGAATAATAACTTTAGATTTTTTCAATTTACGCAAATACATACGCTTAAACCTCAACTTGCATCGCTAATCTATTAATGATGAGTCGCATTTTATCTAGCAAAAATCACGAACCCTGCAACCTTGAGCTAAGGACGTCGACCGGCCTTAGCCTTACCTATGTGTAACCGTTATTTAACGAGCATGTAGTCAATGCGTTTGCTTTCGCTGCCACAGTCTACTCACCCTATCTAACGTAATGCTTTAATCAACATAGTTGGCTAACTAACTAGCAGCCTTATTAACAGTAAGGACTAGCAATATATGCGCCTATTTTGATCAACTGAATAATGGCGTTATTACTTGGCACTGTTCTCGCATAGTTCTCACGAAACAAAGGGGTTTAATCATACGCATGAGCTTATCTACAATAGAGGTGTGCGGTGCAACACATTAGCAAAACAACACTGGCAAGAATTTTTAATATCGCTGTGGCGCTAGTTTGCCTTCTAGCATTTTTTATTGGGCAAGCGCATGCCGCGTGGTATGAGGCCACTGGACAGGCTGTTGTCGTAAATGGTAACAAATCAGCTGCTAAACGAGCAGCTACACAAGAAGCACTTAAACAAGCAATGCTCTTTGCTGGCGCGTCTGTACAAAGTGTTGCAAAGCTAACAAACGGTTTACTTGAGAACGAAGAAATGACCATACGCTCTACCGGCGAAGTAGAGCACCTTGAACTTGTTGATGAAATATTTAATGGTGATGTGGTGACCGTTAGAGTAAGAGCCGACATTTTTCCAAAGGGAAAGATCTGTTCTGCTCAACATGACGAAAAGCACTTTGCGACGACCCATTTCAGAATAAGGAATAGAGCCCAATTAACACAAGGGAATATTCCTCATTTCGACAAAGCTTTTACTCAACGATTTGCGGACGCTATGCAAAACCAAAGTGAAAACTTAAAAATTTCATATATTGCTCCTCACACTGCTAAATTCGACAGCCGCTATACCGACCAAAATATACGCACGCTTGCGGCGCAAGGTAATACTCAGTTTGTCATCATTGGTGTAATCAACGATTTAAGCATGAGTAAGGAAAAAGGTACTTCTCTCTTCTCACCGTGGCGTAACAGTGTCCCTCACCGCGTTTTTTCCATGTCGCTGCAAGTATATGATGGAATCAATGGCGGACTTCTTTTTAATTCAACTTACCAAGGAGAGGAAGAATGGACATTTGATAGATTTGAAGATGTTGATGAATTCTCATCAACTTTTTGGCTATCGCGATATGGACAGGCAATTGACGGTGTAATAAGTGAAGCGGTAGAAGATATAAAAGAATCTACCGCTTGTCAGCCCATTACAGGCAGAGTAATTGACGTGGTAGACAATCGTATTTCTGTTTCTTTGGGCCGAGACAACGGTATCTCTGAAAAAGATGAAATGTATCTCTACCAAGCAAAAGAAGTCATAGATAACCGCGGCAGGAAATACCTCCAATACTCGCTTTACCCCGGTACATTTATCGTAGAAAGTGCGTTTAGCAATTCATCAGTAGTCATCTCTGATGCAGGGATAACGGCAAATATTCAAAATAGCGATTTTGTAGTTAAAAAGTAGGTAAAGTTTTTTAAATCGCTTAATTAGGAAATTTGGTTTCTGCCAAACGTCATGCTATATCTATAACAAAGTATTATTTTACATACTTATCCTTCAAGGTAAGAGAGATACCTTGTTTTAGACTTTCGTATAACCTACTTTGTTAATCTATGACCTTTCATCTACTCGCATCGAGTTGTTTAGCACTTATCGCATTATTGCAGGCCGCTCAGCAAATCGAGCGGCATTACACTATTGAGTTCTCTCAACTTGAAAGGCAAGTAACCGAAAAATTTGGTGCTGATAAAGCCCGTGATGTGGAGGCATTAGCTCGCACCCTAAGCAGTCTTGAAAATAAAAGTACTAATGAGCAGCTCATCGGCGTAAATGCTTTTTTTGATGAACATATCCAGTATGCAACCGACGATGTCGTATTTAATGAAAAGGACTATTGGGCTACGCCATCTGAACTTTTTGGTCATTCGCGCGGCGATTGCGAGGATTACGCCATTGCAAAGTATATAGCTCTGCTACACTTAGGTGTTGATAGTGCTAAACTTCGGTTAATTTACGTTAAGGCAAAAATCGGTAGAAGCCGAGTAACGCAAGCGCACATGGTTTTAGGATACTATGACTCCCCTTCATCAGATCCTCTAGTGCTAGATAGTTTAGTGTCGAACGTTTTACCCGGCTCTCAACGAACTGACCTCATACCTGTATTTAGTTTCAATGACTCAGGTATTTGGCAACCCGGTCAAAAAACGCAAGTTTCATCGTCAACAAGCAGACTGTCACGGTGGCGAGATGTTATTGAGCGTATGAAGAAAGAAGGGATTAGCAGAAGGTCATAAATATTTATGTCAATAACAAGAGAATTATGGCTAGCGATTTTAGTCGTTGTCCTTGTTGCAATTGCGGGTAGCGTGTCTATTCATGCTTTCACCACGAAGCAATACGTAGAAGAGCAGCTTTATTCAAAAAACGTGGATAATGCCAGCATGCTTGCACTTACTTTGAGCGGCCTTGATAAGGACTCCGTTTCTCTAGATCTTTTCATCATGTCTCAATTTGATATTGGCCACTATGCTTCGATAGTTCTGCAAAAGGCGGATGGCGAAATAGTGTCAGCTCATCGTAATAAAGAACAAATAAATGCAGATACGCCTGCATGGTTCGCAAAGAATTTTGCACCTGATGTAAAACTGGGTATTGCGCAAGTAAGCGAAGGCTGGGGACAATATGGCACGGTTTACGTTGAGACGGACACGAGCTTTGCTGTCGCTTCAATGTGGCGCGCCACTCAACGACTTATTATCGGGCTGTCCCTTCTGGGACTTATTACCGGTATTATCGGAGGATGGGCACTCCGTTTTATTATACGCCCACTCAACGGCGTGGTTGCTCAAGCTGAATCATTCCAAAAAATGCGCTTTGTCCAACTACCGGAACCGCGAACACTCGAGCTAAAGCGGGTAGTTCGCGCAATGAATTTCTTAGCAGCAAATTCCAAGAAAATCATGGAGGAAGAAAATACGCGGCTTGATATTCTGCGCTATCGCACTCAGTTTGACGATGAATCGGGCTTAGCAAACAGAGACTATTTTATTTCCATACTAAAAGGTCAACTCGCCTTTCGTGATTCTGAGGGCGTTAACTGCTTGTTCTTCATGAGGTTCACCGAAGGAAATGGCTTCCTTCGCTCTCCAGCTAATATTCGCAAAAAGAGAATTCGCGATTTCATAGCAGAAATCAATGATAGCCTCACACTTCATCATCATCTTTTCAGCGATAGCCGAGTAGCAAGGATGCAAAAGAACGAGTTTGCCATCCTTCTCACTGAAGCTCACAATACTGCCGAGATATCTAATGCTCTTCACGGTGCTTGCTTAAGTGCATTTTGTTATGAAGGAGACCCAAAAGTCTTTCAATCAGTAACAAAACTGCGCTCTGATGATAGTTTTTCTGACGCATTAATGAGAGCAGATGCAATGCTCGACGAAGCAGAGACAACGAATAGGACTGAGCCTTTTATAGAAGCCATACTTAATACAGATAATAGTTTAGTCGAAGAGAAAAGGTGGGAACATGATCTAAAACACGCTATTGAAAACCAGGATGTTGAAACTTTTAACTACCCTGTTCTTGATGTGAACCGACATCTTGTTCATTACCAATGCTGGGCAGGCGTAAATGTAGACGGTGAGCTGCGAAAAAATGGCTATTATGCTCATTGGGCACGTTATCTAGGGCTATTACCTCAATTAGAGTTGACGACTATCACTCACCTAATGGATACCATTAAATATTCCGAAGCGATATCCAAGTATGCGTTTCTTTGCTCTGAGCAGTTATTAGTTGACTCTGCACTTTTATCGCAACTTTACGCTCGATTAGACGCGGATAAAAAGGTGGCAACGCAACTGTGCTTCGAAGTACGAGAATCTACCGCTAACCGTTTCCCAAATGAATTTAAAGCGTTTTGTAACGCTCTTAAAGCCAGAGAATGCCAGGTTGGCCTTAAGCGTGTAGGCGAGTCTTTCTCACAATTATTGAACGTGCAAGAGCTAGGTTTAGATTATGTGAAAATTGATTCTGCCTTTATGACTGACATCGAATTTAACCCAGCCAACCACGCGTTTATCAGAGGTTTTTGTTCATTAGCTCATACTTTTGGCATCAGCGTGTACGCAGATGGCGTTAAACGCCCAGACCATAAAGCTTTATTTATAGAACTAGGTATTGATGGAGTGGTATCTCACATTGAGGTCATAGAGCATCTTTTAGATGACTAAACTCGCCGAGTTCGAGTAATAGACCGATTCGATCTTTTGCCTCAAATTTGAGTAGTAGCGTACCAACATATTCCTTAACGGTGCGCTCGGTAATTCCATGCGCTCTCGCTATCTCTTTGTTACTCAAGCCCTCTAATATACCATTTAACACATCTTTTTCTCTGTTGGTTAGCCCTTGTAGCGAGGGGATAACACGCCCCGTTTGTCTATTAGCGGCTACATTTGATACAGACACAGCGAGCAGCTCACTTGGTAACCATATGCCCCCCGCTTCAAGAACACGTGTCACCGAGGCCAGTAAAGATTGCGTCGCTAGCGCATGACAATATGCTCTAGCGCCCATCATTAGTGCCGTTTGCATTTCTACCCGATCATACTTGTAAGTGAGTAAGGCGATATTGTCGACTTTCTGCTTAGCGCCAATGAGCCGCTGACGCCAATTATCATTACTCGCCAATATCCAGATACAATCACTTTTATCACAATTTAGCTGTTCAACTCGACTGTAACTAGTCCACGAATACCGTGCTAGCGCCCCTTGCAAGTCTTTTTCTGCAATGAAATTTCTCATTAACGCTCTCGCAGTGCAGAAGCTGTCACATTGAAAAGGGGGGATAAAATATAATTAAGCACCGTTTTCTTACCCGTCAGTATGTCTACCTGTACAATCATTCCAGGCAGTATTTCTAACGCCTCATTCGCAATGCTTTTCTTCGTCTCAAGTCTTACTAGGTAATAAGTTTCGTCTTTTTCGTTAGTGATAGCATCGGCACTGATGTGTTGAACTTCAGCAGACATACCACCATAAATAGTAAAGTCATAAGCACTGAACTTTAAGATAGCCTGCTGCCCTTCTCGAATAAACGCAATGTCTTTAGGCGAGACTTTTGCCTCAACAATAAGTTGGTCATCTTGAGGGACGAGTTCTACAACAGCGCTACCGGGGGTGATAACGCCCCCAATGGTATTGATTAGCAACCGCTGTACCGTGCCATTAATCGGTGATTTTAGCGCCGCTTGCGACACGACATCTTCCAAACTGGTTTGAGACTGCTGCAACGTCGCCATTTCAGCGGTGGCTTCGGTCAATTCTTGATTCCATCGGTTAACGAGTTTAAGGCGTGCTTCTTCCTTCTTAATAATTTCCTCTTCGATGGCGTTTAGTCCACGCTCAATCGCTACCTTGGACTTGGCGATGTTTCCCTCTAGCTCTACTATTTGACGCTCTAAACGAAGAATTTCAATTTCCGAAACAGCGCCTGATGCAAGTAATGGCTTGGTCACAGAGAGCTCTTTCTTTGAGAGGAACAAAACGTTTTGATACTGGGAAAGATTCGCTCGCTCTTCTTCCACGTCTTGACGGCGTTGCATAATACGAGAATCCGATCCTGCTGCGACTTCATCAAGCTCAGCCAAGTTGGAATTGTAGAGCTTGCGTTCGTTATCAACGACAGTTGGTGCCCGTTCGCGTAGCTCTCGATTAAACCGCAATACGTCACCTTGGGTAAGCGCAGATAAGCGCTGCACTTTCGCCGCCAGCGCCGCAAACTGGGTTGTGTTTTCTTCAAGGCTTGACAAAAAGCGGGTAGGATCAACCTTTAATAACACTTGCCCAGCTTCAACCGTTTGCCCTTCTCGTACTAATATATCCTGTACAATTCCTCCGTCGTAGGATTGGAGAACCTGTAGTTGCTGCGACGGTATAACTTTCCCATCGCCTTTTGCCACTTCATCAATCTCTGCAAAATACGACCATATCACCAAGAGTAACAAAACTAGCGTCACCAGATACAAGAGACCACGGGCTTTCACAGGGGTTTGCATTATCCGTGACCACTCGGCTTCCAATACCCAATCCTGACCTGGAGGCGGCGCTAGCCAACCTCGCATTAATCGCTGCAACCAGTCTTTTTTCTCACCACCACTATTAGAAATCATGGCGCCCTCTTAAGCTTTTGACTTGGCTGTTTAAATTGAACAAGTACGTCTTCCTTTTTACCGTCAGCGATGACTTTTCCGTTCTCGACAACAATCACACGCTCAACAAGGTCGAGCAAGGTTGTTCGATGGGTATTGATGATCAGTGTTTTGCCTGCTGTGGCAGCTTTTATGGTTTCCTTCATTTGCGCTTCGTTAGTTGAGTCCATGGCTGAGGTAGGTTCATCCATGATATATATTGCAGGGTCTCGCACTATGGCTCTGGCCATCGCTACTGCTTGTCGCTGGCCACCAGAAAGTAAGCTACCTCGCTCACCTACATTTTGATCTACCCCATTGGCATTACCGTTAACAAGCTTGGCCAAACCACACTGGGTCAGTACCTCCCAAAAGTCACTTTCATCGATACCTAAATCTTGAGACATAATATTGTCTTTCAATGAACCGTAGAAAAGGCTGACGTCTTGCGGCACATAGCCTATTTGTTTACGAAGTAGTGTTGGGTCGTATTGCTGCAGGTCGATACCGTCCATAAGTAACTGACCCGATTCAGGGCGGTAAAAAGCCATAAGCAATTTATTCAGCGTTGATTTTCCGCATCCGTTTTTCCCCAAAATAGCTACGTGTTCACCTTGTTTTATCGAGAAATTAACGTCTTTAAGCGCCAATACTGTTTCGTCTGGGTATTTAAAGCATAGCTGACAAGCATCTATATTCCCTTTAAGCACAACATTACTTTTTATTTGCTTGTTACTGCCTGTCTCACTCGGCAACGACATAATGTCGTCGAGGGCATTTTTTGCCGTCTCTGCGTGATGATATTGTGCCAATAGAGCCGCAGCTTGAGAGACCGGCCCCATGGCGCGGCTTGATAAAAGATAGGCGGCAATTAATCCACCTTGAGTGATCACACCCTCTATAATGAGGTAAACGCCCGTTAGGATGATGACGACGCCAACTGACTGCTGAACCCAAAGTGCTGCGTTGTTAACCGACATTGAAACCAGACGCAGCTTTGCATTAACTTTGGCAAGAAAGATTGTTTGTTTTTCCCACGCACTTTGGTTTCGGCTCTGGTAACCAAATGCTTTTATGTCTTCTAAAGAAGTGACGCTTTCAGTAACGAGAGAACTTTTACGAGAACTGATTTCCATTGATTCTTCTGACAGAGACCGCATTACGCGCTGTGCTTTCATGGCGTAAAGGAAGAGCGCGGTGGCGCCAATAAGAATAGGAATGATGAGATAAATATCAATCATGGCAATAATAGCCACAAACAAGAGCCCGAAGGGCAAATCAACCAATGCCACCAGAGTTACAGAGCCAAAAAACTGCCGAATGCTTTCAAACGACTGCAAGCTGTTTATAAACGAACCGCTTTTAGCAGGTTTGTTTGCCAAATTAATAGACAGGACTTTTTCCATAATTTTTGCAGATAAGGTGACATCCAGTCGGCTCGCTGCCAGCTCAACAAAATACTGTCTTAGCATGCGCAGTAAAAAATCTGCGGCGAGAACTAAAAGCACGCCGATGGCCAGCGCCCATAAGGTTTCAAGTGCCGCATTTGGAACTACCCTGTCGTACACATTCATCACAAACAGAGGCAAAGCAATGGAAAGCAGACTGATAAAAACAGAGGCTAACAGTACATCGCGATATAACCCTTTTGCTGATTTTATAGATGACCACAACCAATGACCTACCGATGACTTATCAATCTGAGCATTGGTTTCATGCGCGCGCATCTCTGGACGGACAAATATGATGTATCCCGTATAACGGGCGGCTAAGTCATCTCTTTGAATTTCGACTACGGCATCATCCAGTTCTGGATACGAAACCCTTGCATGGGAATGGTCAATACCGTGAAGCACGCAGGCCTGTTTTTCGTTTAATACTAAAACTGCGGGTAATAATGCAGTGTTGACATGGTCTAAATCCCGTTTAACTGTTCTGCTGGCGAGCCCCGCTCGCTTTGCCGCACGGTCAAACCCTGTGGGCGAGAGTTCGCCGTTATCCAAGGGAAGGCCACTTAGCAGGCTAACTCGAGATACTTTTAAATGGTGCGCATGACAGATGGTCATTAAGCAATCCATCAATACGCCTCCTTGCTGTTCTAAATAGGATATGTCGTCTACGACCCTCTTTTCCTTCATATAAGCCTACACATCACTATTCGTTAGAAGGAAGCTGGATAATAGCCGCTTCAATTCTGCGATTACGGGCGTTTGCCAAGTCTGATTCTTCATCAACCAGCGGACGACTCTCTCCGTAACCAACCGCAGTAATTCTTCTAGCTTCTATATTTGCTTTGGTCATCAGCAACGACGCTACAGCTTTTGCTCTGCGTTCAGACAAGCGTTGGTTGTAAGCTGCATCTCCATCTAAAGAGGCATGACCGTGAATTATCACTCCTGAGCTTGGGTCGTTGTTTAGTGCTTCGATAACGTCTTGAAGCGAATTTTCGTACTTAGGCAAAACCTCGGTAGAGTTAGACGCAAACTCAATATTGACCTTAAACGAATCGATTATCTTCGCATTATCTAACGTAAAATCTGCAGCGCGTGATTCTGGTTCTGGCACTATCTCAGGCTCTTTGGCTTCACAACCAAAGTCATCGACCATGGCACCTGGTGTTGAATCGGCGCAGTCGTCCCACAAATCCACAATGCCGTCGCCATCTGTGTCGCGTTTGAGTATATTCAACTCATCTTCAAAGTTGGTGCGAACGGCTGGGCAGACGTAGTTGGGATCATAAGTAATATTTTGCTCTGCTTTGTCTAATACATCAGGCACGCCTTCTTTTGTGATCCCTAATGTATTCGCCAAGCTCCCAGAAGCTGCAAGCAGTCTTACGCGAGCTTTTTCCAGAGTATATTGCGCCTCTAAATACGCGCGACTTGATTCGTAGTACTCGTTTTCGGAATCGAGTAAGTCTAATAGAGAACGCTCACCAATAGTAAACTGATCCATGTATGCAGACTTTACTCTGTCTGAAGACAGGCGGTGGGCATTCAGTGAGGGTAGCTGCTCAGCAATATTGATAATGTCGTTATAAGCAATTTGTACCGTTTGTCTCATATCGATACAGGCTTTGTCCCGCAAGTCTTTTGCTAAATCAACCTGCGACAATGCTTGTCGAATCGCTGCGCGGTCCGAACCGCCGTTATACAAGTTATAAGAAAAATTAACGCCAACGCTCGCCTCGGTAATGGTATTATTTAATGCAGCTTGATCTCGAGTTTGCGCACCATAACTTGCGGTCAGGTTTACCTGAGGGTGGTAAAGACTTCTTGCGCTATCAACCGCATAACGTTGTGCATCTATATTGTAAATAGCAGCGTTGAACTGAGGATTGGTGCCGTATGCACTGGTGAGTAAGGTTTGAATATCTGTAACACTTGCATCAACATAGGCAGAGTTTAACGTTACCGGCTGCAAGTTGTTCGCGGGCTTCTCGCCCACCAACCGTAAAAAGCGAGCGGTAACATCGTGCAAATTAGACAGTTCAGTAAGCACGTTAGACTCGGCGAGAGAAAGACGACCACTGATTTGCTCTAGGTCAGCTCTGCGACCGACACCTGCCTCAACACTCTCTTCAATTTGTTTGAATACATCTACGTGAGTAATCAAATTTTCTTCAGCGAGCTTTAGAAGCTCCCGGAACAACTGCACGTCCATATAAGCTAGAGATGTATCTAGAGACTTCTGCTCAATTTCACCCATTAGTTCGAAAAAGCGGACAACTTGCGCTTGCTTGAACCGCTTTACTTCACTGCTTGTCAAAAAGCCGTCGTATAGCATTTGGGTTAGCGTAATTTGCCCAGTATGCCCCATGTATTCTCGATCTAACCCATAATTTCTATCGCTATATGCGCTCGATGCCAATACATCTACTTGCGGGCGAAATCCACCCCGCGCGATATCAACATCTGACATTGCTACTTGAAGTTGTCGCCAACTGGCTTGCACTTCTGGATTTTCATTTACCACCTTGCGAACATAGTCTTCCAAATTGACTGACGAAGCATTAGTTCCATTGCTCTGCGCGACGGCAGCGTTAACAAGGACAGCGCCAACTGCACCAATTACAATCTTGGTAAGCACTGAATCCATTACATTCATATGTAAATCTCACTAAATAAAAACCGGCAACATTTGCTTGGTTTCTTACTTAGAAAAGTAGACGCTGTGCGTAATTGTGCAAACCTAGCATCCAATTAATAGACTAATTATTAACAAATTAGGGGGAACTACCTAGGTTTTATACCAAAGGATATGTGCCACCCGTACTACGGTCCGGTAACGGGATAGAAAAGCCCTGCTACGCTTTTTGTATAGCGTGAAAATTTATCGGTTGAGAGGAAATTATGGCTGAAGTAATCATTGCAGAAGTAAACGGCAAGGCTTCTTTAGTACGTGTTGAAACGGGTGAGCTTGTCAACGTCACTGTAGATATGACGGTAGCCGAAGGTGACATATTAACCGTATCTGCTGATGGATTTGTTACCGTAAGTGTAGATGGAGAACTCCGCACACTTCCTGCCGGACAAAGCGTTACTTTCCCGCTGCAATTAGATTTCACTGAAAATAATTCTGACGATGAATTTGGTGTTTTTGATGAGAGTATCAATGAGCTAACAGCACTACTTGACGGTATTGACGGCATAGACAGTAACAACCAAGAAGGTGACGCTGACTTCCTTGATGCGCTTGCTGGTGACGGAGACATTTTAGAGTCGCTAGAAGCAACCGCAGCGGGCCTTGATGGCGGCGCTGGTACTGACGGCGGTAGTAATTTTGTGCGCGTTGACCGCATAAACGAAAAAATCGACCCAGTGGGTTTCCAGTTCGATCAAAGTACAAATCGCGACGACGATATTACGCCAGTTGAGTTTTCTGGCACTGGTGAGCAAGCACAAGATATTTCACTTACCCTAGATGCGATAGGCTTGACGAACGACACCACTCCTACTCTATCGGGGATTACTTCAGCAATTCCAGGCAGTACAGTCACGCTGACCGTTACCGACAGTGCTGGGAATATTCAAATTGTCACGGCTATTGTACAAGACGATGGCACATTCAGCGTAGACGTACCAAATGCTCTGGCTGATGGTGAGTTCACCGTAGATGCTACCGTGTTAGAACCTACAGGTAACACTGCAAATAGTTCTATCACCGGTGAAATTGACGCTACCGCCCCTTCAATTACCATCAATGCACCGGGTTCTGATAACGACACCACGCCTACCCTATCAGGTACCACTGATGCCACTCCTGGCAGCACGGTTACGCTAACCATCACCGATAGCGCGGGCAATACACAAACCGTGACTGCGATAGTTCAGGCAGACGGCACTTATAGTGTGAATGTGCCAGCTGAACTAGCTGAAGGTGAATTTACCGTTAACGCCAGTGTTACCGATGAAGCAGGCAATACAGCAACTGCTGATACCACAGGGGAAATTGATACCACCGCCCCAACCATTACCATTAATTTGCCAGATTCTGATAACGACACAACGCCTACCCTATCAGGTACCACGGATGCCACTCCTGGCAGCACAGTTACGCTAACCATTACCGATAGCGCAGGCGTTACTCAAACCGTCACAGCTATTGTGCAAGCGGACGGCACCTATAGCGTTGACGTACCTGCTGAATTAGCCGAGGGTGAATTTACGGTTAACGCCAGTGTTACCGATGAAGCAGGCAACACAGCAACCACAGACACCATCGGCGAAATTGATACTACCGCACCGTCGATAACTATCGACACCATAGCGACTGATAACGACACCACGCCTACCCTATCAGGTACCACTGATGCCACTCCTGGCAGCACAGTTACGCTAACCATTACCGATAGCGCAGGTAACACGCAAACTGTGACTGCGATAGTTCAGGCGGACGGCACGTATAGC